>JAAYGJ010000232.1 GCA_012727745.1 Clostridia bacterium
ATATAGAAGACTATCAGCCTATCGTATACAATTCTTTATTACTTTTTGGCGGTTGGGGGATTCGTATGAATTTCAGGGGGGATATAGCTTATAACATCGGTGGAAACCAGGGCATAGAGTTGAAATTGAAGCATAAAAAGGTGATAATAGTTGGTACTAAAAGACCGGAGGAACTAGTCAAGGCACTGGATTCAATCAAAGGGACACGCTAAATTAACAATTTCCTAGTAGCGGGTTTTCAATCTAAGGGGGGTAATCTAAGATGGAAAGCAAAATAGCCCGGGCGATTGGGTTAAAGGATTCACCTATAGCAATTTTCTGGACGGATGCAGGACCAGCAGCGGAAGAACAGTGTCAAAATGCTGCAGAGTGTGTAGGACCAATACTGGTCGCTGCCTCCAAAGGGCGCACTGTCTGCCTGGAGAAAAAGACTATAGGTTGCCCTGGAGGCAGGGCCGGCTTAGGATTTGGCTTCGACGGCACTAGTAAGGACTTTCCCGGCGGCATTGAATATTTTCTCTCTTATGGCTATAAAGAACTGTACAATACGGAGGAGGGGCGCAAAATAGCGGCGGCTATGCCGGCCCTTGCTGAAGGAGAGGGATACTACAAGAGCCCTGAGGTTGTAAAGAAAATCATGCAAAACCAGCCCCGGCTGGAGGTTTCCACCAAATATGTAGTCTTTAAGCCTTTAGATAAGGTAACAATGGCTGAAACCCCGGATGTAGTGGTTTTTCTGGTCTACCCCGATCAACTGTCAGCCCTCCTAGTCCTGGCTAATTATGAGGGAGAGAACGACAATCACAACGTTATCGCACCAATGGGGTCAGGCTGTAGTACTATCGGGGTTATCCCTTATGCGGAGGGAAATAGCTCTAGCCCCAGAGCGGTTTTGGGTCTTTTCGACATTTCCATCCGGAAACATTTCGATAAAAATGTTCTTTCCTTTGCTATTCCTTTTAAACTGTTTAAGATAATGGAAGGAAATGTAGAAGGCAGTTTTTTGGGGAAAGAAGAATGGCTGCAGTTATTGAGGCGGAATTCCTAAATTATTAGTGGAGGTCAGGGATATGAAACGAACAATAGTAACTTTGATCGGTACGGTAGTTCTATTAAGTGTCTTTACAACTATGGCCTTTGCGGCCCAGGCCGATACCCTTACTATTGAAGTCAATGATAAAGCTATTGAACCAGCGGCTGTGGTGTGGGAGGGAGAACTTTTCTTGCCGCTGCGTGCTGTTGCCGCGGCGTTGGGGTTTGAGGTAGAGTGGTTTGCCGGAGAACAGGCAGTAAAGGTCAGCAGCCCTGATAAGACACTACAACTATATCTCCCGGACGGGCGCATAGTGGTCAATGACCACGAGGCTTATTTACCCGGAGGGTACAGGCTTATTGGCGATAGGGTCTATTTACGGCAGGATTTTTTTGCTGATAACTTTAGCTTAATAGTCGAGTGGGATAAAGACGGCCGCCTGGTAAGGCTGCAAGGGGTTGAAGAAAATCCCATTGTCATCAGTACTAAAAAGGAAGAAGCAGAGACAGAGACTTTGAAACTGACGCTTCAGTATCCAGAACTAAAAGGTTTAGAGAATACCGAAGTGCAAAATAAATTGAACTCCCTGTTTGCCGAACTGGCAGCAGCGGCCAAAGCCAGGGGATATGAAAATGCGCAGTATCTGGGAGAGGAGCAGCTTAAGCACCACATCAAGGCGGAGACCTATTTTAACTATCAAGTGACATATAACCGGAACGGTCTGTTAAGTATTGTCTTTATAGATTACCAGTATGGTGGTGGCGCCCACGGAATGACTGTGCAAAGCTCCTATACCTTTGATGTGAAGACAGGGAAAAAATATGAACTCAAAGATTTCTTTGATGATGGCAGTGATTATATCGCCATAATAAGCGATGAAGTGAAAAGACAAATAGAGGAGAAGGGATTGATGCTGCTTACTCCCTTTAATGCGATCAGACCTGATCAGGATTTTTATCTATCAAATAATGGGTTGGTGGTCTATTTCCAACTGTATGAATATCTTCCTTATGCTTACGGAATCCCGGAATTTATAGTCGAGATATAGCGGACTGGAAATCTCATCATTGGAGCGTCAACGAGAAAACTTTTCTGTACGTATTCTAACCTGATGAGTATTTTGGCGGAATATCCAACCACCCTTTGGTCTTTCCGTACTTACAGAGGTCATTAAATATATCAAATTCTTCCTTAGCAAAATTTATAAACATATCTCTCAAGGGGTCATTTGTTATTATAGACCTGATAGTGCGAGCATGGTTATCTAAAAAAGCCTGTATACCCGTGAAAATCTGTTTAAACATAAAACGGTCTTCCAGGATTCCAGTGTCAGCAGGTATCCTAACGCTTTTTGGAGGTCTACTTGGCAAAGGTATATTATAGCGGTTTAGTTCTCTTTCCATCATATTAACTTCTTTTTCTAAAGTTTTAGTTAAACCCCTTTGCAACAAGTATTTAAAGTCCGGGTCGTGGGCGAAGTTTTGAAATAACTGGGTCATTTCTATTATATCGTATCGTGATGCCAGCATATCCCACAACAAAAATGCTTCTCCACAGTCTAGAGTAGGTTTTGTAGCTGTTTCTGCCTTGCCGAGATGATAATTGCCGATTTGGACCATTAGAGTTCCTCCTAATAGTGTTGTACAGAGTTATTATTTCCGAAAAATCTTTAGTATAATAAGCGGATGTTTGATGTTGTTTTTCGTATCAGCGCGTAAATCGCAAGGGAATAATTCAGCCCGGGGTAGTCACAAATGGCTGAAAATATCCTAAAATTTATGGCGTTATCTTGGAGCTAGTTATTTTTAGCTAGCGTGTCCATGAATTCCTTCCTATTTATTCCAGGCGATAATTTGAATAGCAACTCATTCTGGGCAGGGTCGTAAGATTCAAAAATAGCTCCTAAACTTTCGGCTTCCCTAATCAATTCCTGCCGGCGTGCTTCGGTAACTTGTCTGGATTTAAACCTGACTTTAATCATGCCGATACTCCTTTTTTGCGAACCTAGTCGTAGTTTTAGTAACCAGCAAGGTTTTTTATGCAACCGCAAATAAAAATTTGCCTGTTATTCCGATACTGGACTTGCGGTCATTTTGCATGGGCTGGGTGTGTGGGAAAAGTAAAAAAGCACTGGCGGACCTTAAACAAGAATAAGGGGATAGCCTGACTTAGTACCCTTGTGGTGCTTTGGTTTTGTGTGAGAGGCTATGGCAAGATAATCTTTATTGGGCGTCGCGATAATTGGCCTTACCAAAAAGTGTTGAGGTGTTAAGGTGGATATTAAAAAATATATTAACACGATAATTCAAGGCGAATGCCAGAAAGTATTAGATCAGTTTCCCGAAAATACGTTTGACATGATCTTTGCCGATCCCCCTTATAATTTGCAACTTGAAAATGAGTTATACCGCCCTAATGAGACAAGGGTAAACGGCGTAGAAGACGATTGGGATGATTTTCCTTCATTTGAAAGTTATGATCAATTTACTTATGAATGGTTAAAAGCATGTAAGAGGGTCTTAAAAGATACCGGCACGATATGGGTTATAGGCACTTATCATAACATATTTAGAGTGGGCAAGATTATGGCTGATTTAGGTTTTTGGACCTTGAATGATATTGTATGGGTAAAAACAAACCCTATGCCCAATTTTCGAGGGGTAAGGTTTACTAATGCCCATGAAACTTTAATTTGGGCAAAAAAATCTAAGGAACAAAAGAAGTATACTTTTAATTACCAGGCTATGAAAATGCTCAACGAAGGAAAGCAAATGCGCAGTGATTGGTATATTCCCTTATGTACAGGCAGAGAAAGATGTAAAATTAATGGCGAAAAGGCCCATTCAACGCAAAAGCCAGAAGCATTGCTATATAGAATAATATTGTCTTCAACAAATGTTGGGGATCTAATATTAGACCCCTTTTTTGGCACAGGTACAACCGGAGCGGTAGCCAAAAAACTTCACCGCAATTGGATAGGAATAGAAAAAGAAGAATTTTATATAAAAATTGCTACAGAGAGGATAAATAGTATTCAGGCTACTTCGTTTGACAAAGAGTTATTTACAATACGATCCAAAAGAGAAGCTCCTAGAATACCATTTGGCAGTTTGATAGAAATGCGGTATGTAACAGTAGGTGAAAAATTATATTCGAAAGATAAAACAGTTTCAGCTATTGTTTGTAGCGACGGCTCATTAAGAATCGGTGATTATGCCGGCTCGATTCATAAAGCAGCTGCCTTTGCCCAGAATAGAAAAACGTGTAATGGCTGGGATTTCTGGTATGTTGAAAGAGAAGGACAGTTAATCTCAATAGATGAATTGCGACAAAGGCTTAGAAAAGAATTTCTAAGCAGGAAGGAAGATAGTAATTAAGTATTGTTTACATTTCCTACAACTAGCGGTATAATAATTTTACAAATTAATACTGTTTCATTGGGGGTGCCGCAAGGCTGAGAGGTGTGACTACACCAACCCTTTGAACCTGCTCTGGGTAATGCCAGCGAAGGGAATTGCAAAAAAAATTTTTGAGCACCTGGAGAGGGTGCTTATTTTTTATCAAACTGTGAGAGGAGAGAGGAATATATGATCGGCAAAATAAACGACGATTTTTTCAGGAAGGCTGTACTGCCGGCAACAGGGGCGTTGTCCCCGCAGGTAGTAGTGGGACCCCAGATGGGCGTTGATGCGGGAATTGTAAAAGTTGGCGATATGTATATGGCCATTGCTGAGGATCCCATTTTCCCCGGTCCCACCATGACGCCCGAAGACTTTGGCTGGATTACGGTGCATATTGGCGCCAGTGATGTAGCAGTAATGGGGATTGCCCCACGCTTTATGACTTATTCGCTGCTGATGCCTCCGGAGACGCCCGAAGATTATATAACCCGGCTGGTAAACAGCATCAGCGAAGTAGCACGGGAGCTGGGCATTGCCATTGTCGGCGGCCATACGGGTTTCTATAGCTCAGTTACGATACCTACTATCGGCGGGATTACCGTGTGGGGGCTGGGAGAAAGTTATATCACGCCGGCCCAGGCCAGGGTAGGCGATGCGGTGATAATTACTAAAGGTGCCGCTATTGAGGCCGCTGCCCTGCTGGGCAGTGAGCTGGGAGACAGCCTGCGGGCAGCAGGTGTAGCAGCGGAACTGGTTGAACGGGCTGCCGGCAGGATAAAAGAAATGACTGTTGTCGTAGATGCCCGTCTGGCTATGAGTTGCAGCGGCGTCCATGCCATGCATGATGCCACCGAGGGCGGGCTGGCCAGGGGCCTGTGGGAAGTAGCTGAAGCTTCGGGAGTGGGGCTGGCGATTGAGCGAGCCAGAGTAATGCTGCCGCCTGAAATAGAAGCGGTTTGCCGTCACTTCGGATTAAACCCTTACGAGATTATCAGCGAAGGCACTCTGGTTTTGACCGCAGAGCAGCAGGCTGTTGACGAGCTGTTGCATACCTATACAGAGGCGGGTATCCCGGCTGCTGTTATCGGCACAGTAGTGCCAAAAGATGAGGGCCGTTACTGGATTGAGCCGGATGGGCAGCGGCAGGCTCTTGTACCCCCGCCG
>JAAYGJ010000233.1 GCA_012727745.1 Clostridia bacterium
ACCAGCATACTGGTTGTCGATAGTGGCTTGACTTTTCCCGAGGATGACATGCTTGGCGTGGATGCAGTTATTCCTGACTACTGCTACTTGATAGAAAACCGGAAAATGGTTAAAGCAATCATCGTTACTCATGGCCATGAAGACCACATCGGAGCTTTACCCTATGTATTAAAGGACCTGAATGTTCCTGTGTATGGCACCAAGTTAACCCTTGCGCTGATTCAGGCCAAGATGAAAGAGCAGGGCAATTCTAACGGAATCCGCTTACAGCTGGTAAAGCCCAGGGACACTATAAAAATTGGGCCTTTTAAGGTGGAATTCATACATGTCAGCCATTCAATTGCGGATACAGTTGCGCTGGCAATTCATACCCCGGTAGGGACTATAGTACACAGCAGCGATTTTAAAATTGACTATACACCTATTGATGGCGAGGTATTTGATTTTTATAAATTTGCCCGTTTAGGGGAAGAAGGCGTTCTAGTATTGCTGTCTGACAGCACCAATGTAGAACGTCCCGGTTATACCATGTCCGAGAAAATGGTTGGCGAGACATTTGATGCCCTTTTTCGCCAGGCCAAAGAACGGATTATCGTGGCCAGCTTTGCGTCAAATATCCACCGAGTACAGCAGATTATATCGACAGCCTATAAATATAATCGCAAAGTGGCTGTCGTGGGCAGGAGTATGGTAAACGTTGTCAATATTGCCTCGGAAATTGGTTACCTGGATATTCCGGAGGATACGCTGGTAGATTTAAGTGAACTGGCACACCTGCCTAAAAACAGGTCGGTAATTATTTCTACTGGTAGTCAGGGGGAGCCAATGTCAGCTTTAAGCCGGATTGCCAGAAACGACCACCGCCAGGTAGAGATTATGCCGGGTGACACGGTAATAATTTCAGCCCTGCCTATTCCAGGTAATGAAAAACTGGTGGCAAGAACAGTAGACCAGTTATTTAAACAGGGTGCAGATGTTTATCATGAAGCGGTGGAAGGGGTTCACGTTTCGGGACACGCCAGTCAGGAAGAACTTAAGTTACTTTTAAGCCTGGTTAAACCCAAATTTTTTGTGCCGATACACGGCGAATACCGTATGTTGATCAAGCATGCTCGCCTGGCCGAAGAAATAGGTATTGCTCCTGAAAATATATTTGTAGCCGAAAACGGACAGGTGCTGGAATTTAGCCGTGAACGGGGGGCTATTAGCGGCCGGGTAACAGCCGGACATCTACTGGTAGACGGGCTAGGTGTAGGAGACGTAGGCAACATTGTCCTGCGAGATCGCAAACAGCTTTCTCAGGACGGCCTATTGATTGTAGTGATGACCCTGAGCAAAGAAACAGGTGCGGTAATCGCCGGGCCGGATATTGTCTCCCGGGGTTTTGTTTACGTCCGTGAAGCAGAGGAGCTGTTGGAAGAAGCGAAAGAAAAGGTACGCCAGAGCCTATACAAATGCGAAGAGCGTAAGGTAACCGATTGGAGTACGATCAAAAGCTGTATCAGAGATACTTTAAGCAAATTTTTATATGAAAGAACCAAGCGGCGACCCATGATTTTGCCGATTATTATGGAAGTATAATAGCTTAAAGGTAATAAATGAGAAAACAACAGGCCTATGTAAAGATAAGTATACATAGGCCTGTTTAACACGGCTATATAAATTAATTTATCGGGCAACGAACGGATTAAACTGGTGGATTATCATTGATAGCTCCCGGGGTGGTGCTCTGCTGGGGGGAAAAACTTAAAATACAACCTGGTTGGTAGGCGCTGTTGAGATAGTCAGCCGGGTCGGTGCTGAGTAAGCGCACGACCCGGGCCTGGTTAAAGCCTTGCATTTCCACCTGCAGGATACGCCCGTTAACTTTTATTTCCTGCCAAACAGGCTTAAAGTCTTCCCAACCTTCCCAGATCATTTCCGGGGGCAGCGGACTATAGATACTCATTGTTGGCCACCCCCTAGTGCAATTTTCCCGGACCAGGAGATCCGGCGGCGATCAGCTTTTTTAAGTGGCTGACAGCTGCAGCCAGACCGCCGACTTCATCAATAAGCCCTACTTTTACGGCGTCAGCGCCTACCAGGATAGTACCGATATCCCGGGCCAGTTCGCCGGTCTGAAACATTAGGCGGCGAAACTCTTTTTCTTCGATGTTAGCATGCTCGCAGACAAAACGGACAACCCGATCCTGCATCTTATCCAAGTACTCATAAGTTTGGGGTACACCGATAACCATACCTGTTAAGCGGATGGGGTGAATGGTCATAGTTGCTGTTTCTGCAATGAAAGAGTGATTAGCGGCAACGCTTATAGGAACGCCGATGCTGTGGCCGCCGCCAAGTACCAGTGAAACAACCGGTTTGGACATGCTCACCAGCATTTCTGCTATAGCCAGTCCGGCTTCTACATCGCCGCCGACAGTATTAAGAACTACCAGTAGTCCTTTAATACTGGGGTCTTGCTCGACAGCTACCAGTTGAGGGATAATATGTTCATATTTAGTTGTCTTGTTCTGGGGCGGCATTACCAGATGTCCTTCAATTTGACCAACTATCTGCAGGCAGTGAATCTCGCTTTTATAACTGGCAACATTTGCCTGCCCCAGTTCTTTGATATTATCAATCTCAGGGTTGGTGTTACGACGCACAACCTTGCCCCGGGATGGGTGTTTTTGTGGCGGAATATTTGGCTGGAAAGGTATTGGATTTGGATTGACATCAGGACCAGGCATGCTGTTTCCCCCTTGAATTTTTATCGATTTGCCAGGGCTTTGCCCAATGTCCTTGCTTATGCTCTTTATGTATGTATTTAGTATAAGAAATATGGCTGGTAAACATACACTCCTGACTTTTTATTAAGCAGGCAAGGAATTTGCTATTTCAATGTAGAATACAGCAACCGGGTGATAGAAAATGCCTCCTGCCAGAAAGGCAAATCAAAAGATAAAAAATGAAATCCTCGGGGTAGCACTGACTGCTTTAGCCTTTCTCTGCCTGGCGGGGTTGTATGTGCTGGAATCAGGTTATCTTACTACTTCGGCCAGCATTGGTGCTGCTGGCCAGTTGCTGGTAAGTATTATTAAGGCCTTGACAGGCGAAGGCAAGTATATATTGCCATTCTTACTGTCTCTCGTGGGGCTCAGGCTGATTGCTGGCGGCAAACTAAAGGACTTAAAGACGCGTCTGATTGGTGCTCTGTTACTCTTTCTGGCAATTTTGACTGCCTTGCACCAGCCCTTTTTGCCAGGTGCTACATATAAAGAGATTATCCAGGTCGGACTGCTTGGTGGAGGCGGAGGCCTCCTTGGTGCCCTGGGAGCCCTGGTAATGAAGTCTATTTTTGGCCGTATCGGCACCTGGATTGTGTTGGCGGCTATAATTATCATTGCCATGCTTTTGTTGACAGGTGTTTCTATTACTTATTTTTTACGGCAATTATTTCGAGTAATTATTGCTGCAATGCAGACAATAAAGAAGTGGCTGGTGGATTTTCTCTATACCGAAGTCGAAGTCGAAGAAGAAGAAGGGGAGCAGGAATATTCAACCAGACAGGCGCTTAAAAGAGGCAAAAAAGTTGTTCCCGAGGCGGAAATAGTACCGGTAGTGATTAACCCTATGTCTTCTTTGCCGGATACCAGCGAAGAAACAGTTGAGGTGAGCGACTTTCCGGAGACTTCTGCTGTATCGAGTTTGGTAGCAAACAAAAAAATACGTCGTAAGCCCGCCAAGGCTGAACGGGTAACGGCAGAACCTGTAGCAAACACTGCTGAGGGTATAAGCTCCATTTCGGAACAAGAAAGTCGTTATATCCTGCCTCCTTTAAGCCTGTTAAATCGTTCGGTAAGGGTTAAAAACCCTCGCCTGGAAAAGGATATTACTGACCGTATTAAAATACTGGAAGATACCCTGGATAGTTTCGGGGTAAAAGTAAAGGTAACTCAGGTAAGCTGTGGGCCTACTGTAACTCGCTATGAGGTACAGCCGGCCCCGGGGGTAAAGGTTAGCCGCATTGTTAGTCTCGCTGATGATATTGCCTTGAGTCTGGCTGCTTCTCAGGTAAGAATTGAAGCTCCTATTCCGGGGAAAGCTGCAGTAGGTATTGAGGTACCTAATAAAGAAGTTGCAGTTGTACACTTGCGCGATGTGCTTGAGGATCCTGCCTTTACAGAAGCCAGCAGTCGTCTGACAGTAGCTCTGGGCAAAGATATTGCCGGCAACCCGGTGGTTGCTGATCTTGCTAAAATGCCCCATTTGCTTATTGCCGGGGCAACCGGTTCCGGCAAGAGCGTTTGTTTAAATTCTTTAATTTGCAGTATGTTGTTTAAGGCTACGCCCCAGGAATTAAAGTTTTTAATAATTGACCCTAAAATGGTGGAGTTAACCCAGTATAATGGTATTCCGCATCTGCTGGCACCGGTAATAAGCCAACCTAAGAAGGCAGCCACAGCCCTGCACTGGATAGTAAATGAAATGGAAAAACGTTATGAACTCTTTGCCGGGGCAGGGGTAAAAGACCTTGCCAGGTATAACCGCCTCCAGTTAAAGGAGAATAACGCCCAGGCATCCTTGCCCCTAATAGTGGTGATAATCGATGAATTGGCGGATTTAATGATGGTGGCCCCGGCAGATGTGGAAGACGCAGTCTGTCGTCTGGCACAGATGGCCCGAGCAGCCGGAATACACTTGGTGGTAGCCACCCAGCGTCCTTCGGTAGATGTTATTACTGGACTAATTAAAGCTAACATTTCGGCGCGGATTGCCTTTGCCGTTTCTTCGCAAATAGATTCACGAACAATCCTTGATATGTCCGGGGCGGAGAAACTGCTGGGGCGGGGGGACATGCTCTTTTTGCCTACGGGAGCCAACAAACCGCTGCGTATACAAGGCGCTTTTGTTTCCGACCGGGAAATAGAGGATCTGGTTGCTTATGTAAAACAGCAGGGTCGTCCAGAGTATCACCCAGGTTTTCTTAAGATGGAGGAAAACGGTAGCGGAACAATTGGGGCTGACGACGAATTATTTCCGGCAGCTGTGAGGGTAGTAATTGAAACGGGCCAGGCTTCGATTTCAATGTTGCAGAGACGCCTGCGTATTGGTTACACGCGTGCCGCCAGGTTAATGGATATGATGGAGGCCAAGGGCTTTGTCGGCGGCCATGAAGGAACCAAGCCCCGAACTATTCTCACCAACTGGGAAGAATACCAGGAGTTATTTGGCAATGGCGAAGACCTGACAGGAAGGAATATATCGGAGTGACGTCGAAGTCATCAAGATGCAAGGGGTGAGGCGATGGAGAAGATAGGCACTATTTTACGCAACGCGCGTTTGGATAAGGGAATATCCTTGCGGGAAGTTGAGGAAGCGACCAAAATTCGCTTGCGTTACCTGGAGGCTCTAGAAAATGGCGAGTTTGAACAATTACCGGGACGGGTATATGCGCTGGGTTTTTTGCGGAGTTATGCTCGTTTTCTTGGCCTTGATGTGAAGGAGCTAACGGAACGTTTCAAAGCAGAATTCCCTGCGGAAGAAGAACCCTATATCGTTGAAGATTATAGCATTTCCAAGCCCGGGACTGAAAGAAAAAAGTTTCCAATCCTGTTGCTCATAGGGGTAATTCTTTTCCTCTGGGGTGTCAATTTTTTATACAAAACCTATCAACCTCCTGTTGAGCAGCCC
>JAAYGJ010000234.1 GCA_012727745.1 Clostridia bacterium
GCCCAAAATACCCCCAGGTGCCTGCTGAGGCAAAGTATCCCCGGCCCCGTTAAGCCAAAATGGGCAAAGATAATGTACCCCTGCAGGGTAGGCCTTCAGGGCGGCTGAACAAAAATTTAGCGTTACCGGGCAGAGGAGGCTGATAAACAGATAATATCGGGGTAACATGAATGCGTCTACAAATCGTGGCGTTTCTGACGGCAGGCGGTCGATAAACACGTCGGGGGAGGCCTCGTTGCTCAAGTTGCAACGTCCTCCCCCGCTTGAGCATCAATCCGTCCTAAGCTCTCGTTCCTCTCCAGCAGCGCAACCGCTACCCCGCCTTTATCACTGCCGCCAGGGCTGCCATCATCCCCGCCGGCCCCCGCCCACGGCTATTACTTTTTGCGATTTATTTTGCTTTATAGCTCTTCACATATTAAACCACTGCACTCTAGTTAATATACTATTTGCATATATACTTATTGATTACATTTAATACGGCTTCTAAAGTTCGTTCATTAGAGCTAAGTACCTGTTCTTTCTGCTTTGTATGTTTATGATGAGGAAACGTAGCCACGTCTTTGTGATGCTCTTTGTTATCCCAACCTATAATTACTGTATCTTCATCCAGCCAATAGTGATTATACCGTTCAAGCTTATCTTCATACCAACGGTCATAAATTTCTAAAAAAGTACCGTCAATAAAGTATAGTCTTCCGGAAATAATCGTACGATTTCTACGAGTAATAGTAGTAAAATCTTCAACAGCCACAATGATATCCTTATACTTTTCTATCGGTGAAATATAATACTCTTTCATTGCTGTTGCTCTATTGCTGCCAAAATTGCTCTCGCTTCTTTAGCTACTTCCAGCCACATTTCCCATTCAGTATCATCTTTATGAGTTTCAAAGTCTGCCATGTGAGGTGCTATTTTTTCTTGAAATTTTTCATAAGTCATCCCATACTTTGTCTCGAACCTATCAATGTGCTCTTCTGCTTCCTTGATTTGGCGTTTAAGCTGAATAATTTTTCGTTTGGCCGTAAGATTTACAGCATCAACTAATATAGCTTCACGTTCCCGCAGCGGAAGTTTTGCCAACCATGATGGTGCTTTTATTTCAATTCGTTCCATTAACAACCACCCCATTCCTCCAACCCGGCCTTACGGTATATCAACAACAAGACAGTTTGGTGGAATTACCAGGCCAAAATCCAAAGTATATTGTTGTCATTATCATACTAAAGCTACTTGTAACATACAAGAAGGTATTTTTTGTTGGAGATTATCAAAACCGTTAAGCTGGAAGGGGCCCAAACCTCAAAGCTATGCCGAGCATCTATGGGGACTGCATCGTGAAGTATGGGCTAATACTAAACCTGAATAAATATGTAAAAGAGGGAAGATAGCTACCCCGCCTGTACCGCTGCTTGTCCCTTCTCCGCCCGGAAGCCGGGCAAAACTAAGCGCAAAATTTCCTCCACCCCGGCCATATCAGCGTACCAGCCCGGCTGGCTAACCTGCTGCAGAACGTACTCCAGCTTGGCAGCGTCAAACTCCTCCGGCCTGGCAATAAAAATCCGCTCATGGGAAGTAGCGTTAACCCCCTCGCTGGCTGTAAGCAGTTCTTCATACAGCTTTTCCCCGGGACGAATACCGGTAAAAGTAATCTCAATATCTTCGCCCGGCACAAAACCGGAAAGGATAATCATGCTCCGCGCCAGGTCAACAATCTTCACCGGCTCGCCCATGTCGAGGACAAAGATCTCGCCGCCCCGGGTCAGTGCCCCGGCCTGGATCACCAACTGCGCCGCTTCCGGGATGGTCATAAAGTAACGGGTCATCTCCGGGTGAGTTACCGTCACCGGGCCGCCGGCAGCAATCTGGCGCTGGAACAGGGGCACGACACTGCCCCGGCTGCCCAGCACATTGCCGAAGCGCACCGCCGCAAAACGGGTCTTGCTCTGCCAGGCCATTTCCTGGACCACCATTTCTGCCAGCCGCTTGGAAGCCCCCATAATGCTGGTCGGGTTGACAGCCTTATCAGTAGAAACAAAAATAAACGCCCTGGCGCCATGCTTGTCCGCCGCCCGGGCCACCACCCGCGTACCCAGGACGTTATTCTTAATCGCTTCAGCAGGGTTATATTCCATCAGCGGCACATGCTTATGGGCAGCAGCATGGAACACTACTGCCGGGCGGTAGCCGCGGAACACCTGCTCAATAGCCGTTTCATCTTTAACATCTACGACCGCCTGCACCAGCCTGTCCCCATCGACTAAGGCGCTTAACTCCTGATGGATTTCATAGACATTGTTCTCCGCCTGGTCCAGTAAAATAAGCAACTGCGGCTCAAAACTCACCACCTGGCGGCAGAGTTCCGAACCGATCGAGCCGCCGGCGCCGGTCACCAGCACTACTTTACCGCTCAGGTAGCCGGCGATAGACTCCAGGTCCACCTCCACCGGCTCCCGCCCCAGGATATCCTCCACCTGCACCTCACGGATAGGATCAACCTTAATCTTGCCTTCCAGAATATCGTATATCCCCGGCAGGGTGCGCAGCTTGGCGCCCGTACCCTGGCAAATCTCCACAATTTCCCGCACTACCCGGCCTTTTACCGAGGGCATGGCAATAATAATCTCAGCCACATTGTACTCCTCCACCAGCCGTGGTATATCTTCCCTGGTCCCCAGTACCGGCAGCCCGTAAAGCCTGGTGCCCTGCTTGCCGGGGTCATCGTCAACAAAACCGATCGGCAGAGCCTCGCCGCCATTGCCGTTGCCGCTAACATAATTGCGGAACTCCCGCGCCACCATCGCCCCGGCGTCACCGGCACCGACAATCAGTTCCGCCCGTCCAC
>JAAYGJ010000235.1 GCA_012727745.1 Clostridia bacterium
ATTCTTTACGGCGAATGCTCCTGTCTTCGCTACCTGGGGCTGCTATCACTTGGGTAAGAATTGATGGAGTTTTACATGAGTTTTCAACTATTCCTGGCGTGGTTGAGGATACGACGGAAATTATTCTGAATCTCAAAGGCCTGGCCTTGAAACTCCATGGAGATGGACCCAAAATAGTTCGCACAGAAGCCGAAGGTGAAGGGGAAGTTACTGCTGCTGATATAATTACTGGTGGTGAGGTTGAGATATTAAACCCCGAGCTCCATATTGCGACGTTAGAAAAAGGCGGACGTTTGTATATGGAGATGAGTGTAGAAAAAGGACGTGGCTATGTCAGCGCGGAAAAAAATAAGAGAGAGGACCAACCCATTGGTACTATTCCAATGGATTCCCTGTTTTCACCGGTGCACAAGGTGAACTTTAAGGTTGAAAACACCCGTGTCGGCCAGGTTACCGATTATGACAAGCTGACCCTGGAAGTATGGACAAACGGTACTATTACCCCTGCTGAGGCAGTGAGTTCGGCAGCAAAAATTCTTATTGAACACCAGCAGTTGTTTGTAGACCTGACAGATAAAATAGATGATGAAGTTACGATAGTAGATAAGCAAGAAGAAGAGCATGACCGGCTGCTGGATATGTCCATTGAAGAACTTGATTTATCGGTGCGCTCCTATAACTGTTTGAAACGGGCTGGCATTAATACAGTAGGAGAATTGGTGAACCGCACCCCAGAAGAAATGATGAAAGTTCGCAATCTCGGTAAAAAGTCGTTGGAAGAAGTAACACGAAAACTTACCGAGCTGAATTTGAGTTTGCGTTCCAGTGATGAGTAAAGGGGGGACTCTAATATGGGTTACCGTAAATTAAGTTTGCTATCAGGCCACCGCAAAATGCTGTTGCGCAATATCACCACTTCGTTTCTCAAAGAAGAGGCAATAGAAACAACTGAAACGCGGGCCAAAGAGCTAAAACGGCTGGCTGAAAAGATGATTACCCTGGGTAAAAGGGGAGACCTTCATGCCCGGCGGCAAGCTCTGGCTTTTCTTTTGGATGAAGATGTAGTTACCAAGCTATTTAAGGAAATTGCCCCCAGGTATAAGGAAAAGAATGGCGGTTATACCCGCATTATTAAGACAGGTTTCCGTAAGGGTGACGGTGCACCCATGGTACGTATCAAACTGGTGTAGCAATGATTGCTGTCCAGGGGGTTAGTTTTACCTATCCGGGGACTTCCGTTCCAGCCCTGAAGAATATTGATTTTACCATTAAGCCAGGTCAATACCTGGCCATTAGCGGTCCTAATGGTTCCGGCAAATCCACTCTGGCGCGCCTTTTGAACGCCTTGTTACGACCGAACCGGGGGCAGGTGCTGGTAGATGGGTTGGATACACGGGATGAGGCTGCCATAATAGCCATTCGCCGCCGGGTAGGAATGGTTTTTCAGGATCCTGATAACCAGTTGGTTGGGGCAACTGTCGAAGACGATGTTGCCTTTGGCCTGGAAAACTTGGGACTGCCGCCGACAGAAATACGCCAGCGGGTAGCCCTTGCTCTGGAAACGGCAGGCCTGGCCTCTTTACGGGGCAGACCTCCTCACCTGCTTTCAGGCGGACAAAAGCAACGAGTTGCTCTGGCAGGGATTATAGCGATGGAGCCACGCTACCTGGTCCTGGACGAAGCAACTGCCATGCTCGACCCCGTTACCCGGGAGGAAGTACTGCAGAAAGTACAGCATTTGCGACAGGAAAAAGGGATTGGCGTTATTCTGATCACCCATCTCCTTGAGGAAGCCCTTCAGGCTGAGCAGATCATGATTTTAAAAGAAGGCCGTATACTTTTTCACGGGCAGCCCCATGAATTGATACAAAAGGAGAAAATCCTTGCTGAGCTGGGCTTTAAACTGCCGGCAACCCTGGACCTGGCAGAAGCTTTACGACAGCAGGGGCTTAAAATACCGGTTAATCTGCTTTCAGTTGAGGAGTTGGCCCGGACTCTATGGAAATTATCCTTAAAGATGTAAGCTTTGCTTACCAGATAGCCGGACAGCAGTTGCCTGTCTTGCATAATATAGAACTCAAAGTTGCCCCCGGTGACCTTCTGGCTATTACCGGTGCTGGCGGTTCAGGAAAATCTACCCTGGGTCAGCTTCTGGCTGGCTTGTTAGAGCCGACGGCCGGGAAGGTTTACCTAAATGGTATACCCTGTCAAGCCAGAGGCAGGTCTAAAGGGGTATCATTATGGCAGCGGGTAGGAATGGTTTACCAGCAACCGGAACAACAACTATTCGCCGAAACAGTCTTTGATGATGTGGCTTTTGGCCCTCGCAACCTGGGCCTTAGCCTGCCAACAATCAAAGATAGAGTAGAAAGGGCACTCCAGGCAGTAGGCCTGAACCCGGCTGAGATAGGGCAGCGCTCCCCTTTTAACCTTAGCGGTGGCCAGCAGCGGCGAGTAGCAATCGCCGGGGTCCTGGCAATGGAACCGGAAGTTTTAATTCTCGACGAGCCGACGGCCGGTCTGGACCCGGCCGGGCGGGCCCAAATTTTGAGCTATATACGCTCCTTTTTTCAGCAAAGGGACAAAGCTGCAGTCCTTATTTCCCACAATATGGCAGAAGTGGCGGGGCTCGCCAACCAGGTTATAGTTTTATACCAGGGGCGGATAGCGCTAAAAGGTACACCCCGGGAGATTTTTCAACAGGGAGAGAGCTTGCGGGCTTATAGACTCCTGCCACCTGAATTGCCACGCTTGATGCTGGAATTGCGGCGTCTAGGGGCTCCGGTTTCAACTGATGTATTGACACTTGCCGAGGCCCGGTCAGCTATTCTCAAGTGGTTAAGGGGTGAGGCCAGTGGTTTTTGAACTGGGCCAGTATATGCCTGGCAACAGCGCAATTCATCGCCTTGATCCCCGCACCAAGTTGCTGAGCCTGTTTTTCTACGGGGTTGCTATTTTGCTGGCACCGAATGCTACAGCAGCCCTTATCAGCGGCAGTGTTATTTTCCCTTTAATTATAGTGGCGGGTTTACGCCTCGCTTTTATCTGGCGCCAGCTGCGACCTTTGCTAATCTTTATGACAATAGTTTTTGCCTTTCAGGCAGTACTGACCCCCGGGGAAGCGTTAGCTGCCGTAGGCCCGGCAATCATAACCCGCGAAGGCCTTAACCTGGGTCTGATGGCCCTGGCCCGGGTTTTCTACCTGGTACTGGCAGCAGCTTTGTTAACGGCTACGACAGATCCCCTGTCCCTGGCTGACGGGCTGGAAAAGCTATTGCGGCCTGGAACAAGATTAGGGCTGCCTTCTCAGGAACTTGCATTGATGCTCACCCTCGCTTTACGTTTTGTACCTACCATGCTGGAAGAGGCGGAGCGCATAATGCGGGCTCAGATGGCCCGGGGAGCCAGTTTTAAAGGCCTTAAGGTTAAAAATTTAATGCCGCTTATTATTCCCCTTTTTATCAGTGCTTTTCGCCGGGCTGAAGCGCTGGCAGAGGCGATGGAGGCCAGGGCCTATCAAGGGGGCAAGGGTCGTACCCGTATGCGCGAACTAGCTTTAAGACCGGCAGACTATATCTTTTTTATTTTTACTATTATGCTGGTGGGCAGCTCCTTTGCTTACCGGCTGCTGGTGAAGTGATTACTGATGCCCCGTTTAAATATTAGCCTGGCCTACGACGGCACCGCCTATGCGGGCTGGCAGGTGCAGCCTGCGGCTCATGGACCTACTGTCCAGGGAGTAGTGGCAGACGCCCTGACCCGGCTGACGGGGGAAAAAATTAATCCGGTTGCGGCTGGACGGACTGACGCCGGGGTCCATGCCCGCGGACAGGTAATCAGTTTTGATACTACAGCGAATATACCCGTTGAACGCTGGCCGCTAGCATTAAACAGCCATTTGCCGCAAGATATAGTCGCCCTAGCGGCAGAAACAGTAACTGATGATTTTCACGCCCGTTTTAGTGCGTGCTGGAAATGGTACCGCTACACAATTCATAATCACCGTATTGCCGATGTCTTCCGCCGCCGCTACAGCTGGCAGGTGCGACAACCTCTGGATCGGGAAGCAATGGTTACAGCAGCAGCTTATCTGGTGGGTAGACATGATTTTCGCGCTTTTTGTGCAAAGGGCAGTTCGGTGACCAGTTTTGAACGGGATGTAAAAAGGATCGAGCTAAGCAGTGAGGGGAGCTACATTTACCTGGACTTTGTTGCCAACGGTTTTTTATATCATATGGTGCGCAATATGGTAGGTACTCTGGTAGAGGTAGGTCGGGGCCGGCTTAAACCGGAAGTTATCAAAGCTATCCTGGCCAGCCGCTGCCGTGAACGAGCAGGCCCTACGGCGCCACCCCAGGGGCTGTGCCTGGAAAAGGTAGGCTATACGAATTTTCTTGACTTGTAGGATTTAATTGCATAAAATAATCACGTGACAGGAACAGGAGGGAGAAAATGACCACCTTTATGGCCAAACCACACGAGGTGGAGAGGAAATGGTACGTAATAGATGCAGACGGTGTAACCCTTGGCCATCTGGCTTCCGAAGTGGCTCGGATCTTAAGGGGCAAACACAAACCTATCTTTACGCCTCATGTGGATTGCGGCGATCACGTTATAGTGATTAACGCTGAAAAAGTACGCCTTACCGGTAAAAAGTTACAACAAAAACGATATATTCGCCATAGCGGTTACCCCGGCGGCTTAAAGGTTATTAATTATGAGCGCTTGCTGCAAACTTTCCCGGAACGGGCCATTGAAAAAGCTGTCAAAGGTATGCTTCCTCATAATCGCCTGGGTGCCCGGATGCTTAAAAAGTTAAAAGTTTATCGGGGCAGTGACCATCCCCATGCGGCCCAGCAACCACAGGTCAAAGATTTAAAGGAATAAGCGAAGGAGGCGAAGGTTTTGGCCCAAGTACAGTTTTATGGCACCGGAAGGCGGAAAAACGCCGTTGCCCGGGTACGTCTGGTACCAGGAGAGGGCCGGGTGTTGATTAACAACCGCCCCTTGGATCAATATTTCGGCCAGAAGATTTTGGAGATGCTGGTGCTGCAACCGCTAGAAGCAACCAATATGGCCGGCCGCTTTGATGTTTTGGCTAAAGTGGAGGGCGGGGGCACGACCGGCCAGGCAGGAGCCGTCAGGATGGGTATAGCCCGGGCGCTGCTCCAGGCCGATGGCGACTTGCGCCCTGTCTTAAAGCGCAACGGTTTTCTAACCCGTGACCCGCGGATGAAAGAGCGCAAAAAATACGGTTTGAAGAAGGCCCGCAAGGCACCTCAATTCTCCAAACGTTAATACAACAACCTTGTGGCAAGCAGATATTTGTCGTCTGCTAGTTAAGGGTGCAGTCAGCGGATGGCGACTTACCCTCACAGGAAGTATGTCAGGTAGCATTATTTTTCGAGGGGGGCTTGTAGTAATGCATATCCAGACTGTTATTAAGCCGCGCTTACAGGAAAGCGTTAAGACTGGCGGATGTAATAACTGCCATGTTTCCTGTCAGTCAGCTTGTAAAACCTCCATTACAGTAAGCAACCATCCCTGTGAACAGCAGGAAAAGAAATAACCTTAAGGCCCGATAATCCCAGTCGGGCCTTTGTGATTAAGAGGGAAGAAGTAGGGGGAGGAAAAAGTTGACTGCTCATTTATGCCTGGAAAAAGTGGACTGGCAGGCAGATGTTCACTGGTTTGACTTTGAGGATTTATGCTTGCTCCTTGATGTCAACAGCGGCGCTGTACATATAATTGACGACGCCACCAGGGCGGTTTTGGAAGAACTGCGTACACATCAGGTGCGGGCCAGCCTATCAGAAAAGGATTGCCTTAACTTTATACCCCAATCGAGCCGGCAGTGGGGCCGGGAAACTGTGCAAGAGGTCTGCCGGGAGCTGGCACAAAAACAGGCCGAAGGCAGCCTGTTTACCGTTGATAGCGTGGGACAGAGCTACCGGCCGCCCCGGCCTACTTTGCAGGCTCTATGCCTCCATGTGTCCCATGATTGCAATATGCGCTGCCGCTACTGTTTTGCCGACGGCGGCCCCTTCGGCGGCGCGGCCGGCCTGATGGACCGGGAAACGGGACTCAAAGCCATAGATTTTCTTTTTGCCAATGCCGGCAGCCGCCCCCGGGTTGAGGTGGACTTTTTTGGCGGTGAACCGCTGTTGAATTTTCAAGTTGTCAAAGAATTGATCGACTATGGACGGGAAAAAGCCCAGGCTAGCGGCAAGAAAATATCATATACCCTAACTACTAACAGTCTGGCCCTTACTCCTGCGGTCAGCCGCTATCTGATTGATAATGAACTGAGCGTAATTTTGAGCCTGGACGGCCGGCGCCAGGTTCATGATGCTAACCGACGTAATATTAAGGGCGAAGGGACATATGATTTAATAGTACCCCGGCAACAATATTTTGTCAAAGAACAAGGACATCGGGACTACTGGGTTCGGGGCACCTATACCCGCCAGAACCTGGATTTCAGTAATGACGCCCTCCATATGGTAGAACTTGGCTTTAGGTATTTGTCCCTGGAACCGGTAGTTGCCGGAACGGAGGCTGAATACGCTATTAGAGGGGAAGATTTACCGTACCTGGCCGAGGAGTACAAACGCCTGGCGGCAGCATATCTGCAAGCTAAAGCGGATGGCCAGCCCTTCTCCTTCTTTCACTTTAATATTGATCTGTCAGGGGGCCCCTGCTTGCTCAAAAGGCTTAGCGGCTGCGGTGCCGGGACCAGCTATCTGGCTGTAACTCCTAAGGGGGAACTTTACCCCTGTCACCAGCTGGTAGGGCAGCAAGAATACTGCCTGGGTAACGTCAGAGAAGGGATCCTTAAGCCCGAACTGCAGGAAAACTTCCGACAGGCCCATGTTTATAATAAACCTGCCTGCCTAAGCTGCTGGGCACGTTTCTTCTGCAGTGGCGGCTGTCATGCTGCTAATCTGGCAGCCACTGGCAGGCTTGATGAGCCGGCAGCTATTGCCTGTGAGCTGCAAAAAATGCGCTTGCAGGCTGCCATATATATCCAGGCAAAAGAAAAGGCGAATCTTTGTAACTAGAGCAGGAATCCAGCGGTAATAGGTAGAATAGTAGAACCATATTTGGCAGGTATAAACAGGGAGAGGAGGTAGGCCATGCCACCGCCAAAAAAGCTGACAGATGTGGCAGCCAGTTTGCGCCTAAAAGTGCAGGGATGGCTGGCACGCTGGGCAGCAATTGACGGCAGGTACAAAAAAATATCAATAGCAGTTGCGATTGCCTTAACTATCGGCTCGGGTGTTTGTTATTATCAGTTTGCTCCCAATGCCTGGGCGATAGAGCTAAATGGACAGCAAATAGCTGTTGTTTCCAGCCGGCTCACAATTGATGAGGTTTTGCAAGAAATTATTAGCGAAAAAGAGGCGCAGCAACTTCAGGAGGTAAAAATAACAGACCGGTTGGACTACAAAAAAGTGCGGGCTAGCTCGCAGGAAATAATTGATGCCGCTAGCTTAAAGCGGCTGCTGCAGGCAAAAGTCAATTTGGTAGCCGAAGCTACGGCAATAGCTGTTGACGGCAAAATACAAATGGTGGTGAAAGATGAAGCAACAGCTGTAGCAATTCTGGAGGAGCTAAAACAATCTTTTTTACCACAGGAGCCAACTGCCCGTGTACAAGAAGTTAAATTTGTGGAACAGGTAACCTGTGAAAGGGTTGAAGTTGAAGCCGGAGAGATTATCAGCCCGGAAGCAGCTCTGGCAAAACTCAAAGGCACCGAAACTTTGAGCGAATACACCGTTAAAAAAGGAGATTCGCTGTGGTCTATTGCCCGGGCTCATAATTTACTGGTCGACGATATACTGGCTGTTAACCCCGATATTAAAGGAGAACATCTGGACATCGATCAAAAGATAATGCTTTCCTGGGAAAAGCCTCTGGTGCAAGTAATGGTCACCTACAGTCAGGAAGTTAGCGAAAGCATACCCTACGGTGTTAAAGTAGAAAACAACGCTAACCTTTACAGAGGTCAGGAACGGGTAATAAAAGCTGGCGTGGAAGGGGAACAAAGAGTTACCTACCAGATTGTTACCCAAAACGGAGCTGAGATCGAAAAAAATGTGCTGGCCAAACAAGTTATAAAAGAACCTGAAAACAAAATAGTTGAACGGGGTACGCGGCTGGCACTGGCTTCCCGTGGCGGTGGCGGATCGGGCCAGCTGGCCTGGCCAATCCGGGGGCCTATCACTTCCCGTTACGGCTACCGGGGTAGGGAATTTCATACAGGTTTAGATATAGACGGCTCCACTGGCGACCCTGTAAGTGCGGCCGAAGCCGGGACCGTGATTTTTGTGGGTTATAGCGGTAATTATGGACGGATGGTAACGATTGATCATGGCGATGGTCTGGTAACCCGTTATGCTCATTTGAACGGTTACAACGTCAGCACGGGGGATCAGGTAGAACGGGGCCAGATTATCGGTTACGTCGGTACCAGTGGTCGTACCACTGGCTCCCACTTGCATTTTGAAGTCCGGGTGAATGGCAGTCCCAGAGACCCATTATCGTACCTTGATTAATAAGCTTTAATATTTTAACAATTCCCTGCGGGACAAGCTGCAGGGATTTTTCTTGCAATAATCATAGTGGCAGCATATAATGATTATAGTATAAACAAAAAACATGATACAAAGGGAACATAGATATAATAAGGTAAAAAATTGGTATGCGATGGAGATATGCCAGTAATAATAGCAGGAGGGATTTCTATGGTTTATGATTTAATGATTATTGGCGGCGGCCCGGCAGGACTGACGGCGGCTCTGTACGGAGCCCGGGGCGGGTTGAATACTATTGTGCTGGAGGCAGGTGTTCCCGGTGGTCAGGCGGGGCAGACTGACATCATTGAAAATTACCCCGGTTTCCCCGAAGGTATAAACGGTTTTGAGCTTGCCGACAGGTTTTTACAACAGGCCCAGCGCTTTGGTGTCAAGCTAGAAATGGCAGCTGTAACGGGCGTCGAGCTTGGCAGTGAGCTTAAAAAGGCAGTGACCGAGAACGGTGAGTACAGCGCCAGAGCGGTAATAATTGCCACTGGGGCGCGACCACGACCACTGGATGTCCCCGGGGAAAAAGAATTCCAGGGACGGGGAGTATCTTATTGCGCCACTTGTGACGGCGCCTTTTTCCGAGACAAAAAGGTAGCGGTAGTTGGCGGCGGCGACTCTGCCGTGGAGGAAGCTCTTTTTCTTACCCGTTTTGCCCGCCAGGTAACTATCATCCACCGCCGCGACACCTTAAGGGCAGCCAGGGTACTGCAGGAGCGTGCCCGGGATAATGCCAAGATTTCTTTTCACTGGCAGACTGTGGTCGAGGCAATTAAGGGAACGGATAGGGTGCAAAAATTGCAACTTCGAGATGTCAAAACAAACGCTATCCGGGAAGAAGATTTTGATGGAGTATTTATTTTTATCGGTCTTGAGCCTAATAGTTCCTTTTTGGGGCAAGCGCTGGCAACCGATCCCGGGGGCTATATTATAACCGAGGAAAATTTGGAAACATCTGTAAAAGGGGTTTTTGCTGCCGGCGATGTTCGCGCCAAGGAATTTCGCCAGGTCAGTACGGCGGTAGGAGACGGGACGGTGGCGGCCATGGCCGCTGAACGTTACCTGGCAAATTTATAAGACGTTATGTCCCCGCTGACGAGGAGGTGAAATAGTGGCAGAGGTAACCCTGCAAGTAGAGAACATGAGCTGCAACCATTGTAAAATGAGTATTGAAAAGGCTTTGCAAGCACTGGACGGGGTGGATGCAGCTGTGGTAAACTTGGCTGGCAAAGCGGTCCAAGTTGTCTATGACCCGGCCAGGGTGGACCTTTCAAGCATTAAAAGGACAATAACAGAGGCTGGCTATGAAGTTAAATAGCTACCCGGGGGTTTAAAGCCCCGGGTTTTATTATTGCCAGCCATTAACAGTGATGCTGCTGCCGGGCTATAGTATAATCAGGTTGAGGAAGCCCCTGGGGGAGGGGAAAGATATGCAAAGCTGGTGGCAGTTATTTATTCAAGGCTGCCTTATTTTATTGCTTATTGCCGGGGGAGTTGTTGCCTGGACCGGTGAAGTACCGCCGCGCCAGCTGGCACATAGAGCCATATATCGAAGCGCAGTAATGTATACCAGCTGGCAGACCCGCAATTGGCTGGAAACAGAAAGCGCCCATTTCTGTCTGCGTTACCGTCCTGAGGACAGCGAGGTGGCCCGCCTGGTGCTGGATAATGCGGAAGCAGCTTACCTGCCTGCGGCTGAACTATTGCAGTATAGGCCCAAGGGCAAAAGCTTGCTGGTTTTACATCCGGACAGGGCAAGTCTGGCGCGAGAATTTGGCTGGACTGCCAGCGAAAGCGCAATGGGGGTTTACTGGAACGGGGTTATTCGTCTACTTTCACCGCAGGATTGGGTTTACAGCCAGGACCTGGAGGAAATTAAACGGGTTTTTAGTAGCATTGGCCCTATGGTCCACGAGTATACTCACCTGCTGGTTGACTGCAAAGCCCGGGGTAATTACCCGCGCTGGTTAACAGAAGGTATTGCCCAGTATGTTGAGCGACAGCTAATAGGCTTTACCATGCCGGCTCCGGCTGAGATAACGGCCTGGTATCCTCTGGCAAGGATGGACCGGGGCTTTGACAGCCTGCCTGACCAATCGCTGGCCTATTACCAGTCGCTGGTACTGGTGGATTACCTGGAACAGCGCTGGGGTTGGGAAGCAGTACTGCAGCTGTTAGAACGCCTAGGGCAGGGGGATTCTTTGGAACAGGCCTGTCGGCAAATTCTCTCAGTTAGCCTTCAGGAGTTTGAGGCAATGTTCAACAAAGCTGCTGACCTGGAGCGGCAGGGCCGACAAAAAGCAGCTGCGTGTTTTTAAAAATTATAGCAACATCGGCATATCTCGCTTCAGAGAAGAATATAAATACAAGATAGAACTATAAACGGAGGTGTGCCGGATTGCTGCGTAAAAGATATTTATTGCGGCCAGTGGCTCACTGCTGCGGCGGTAAGAGTATGTAGTCCTGGGTAAGACCTAAAACTGCCCGGGCCAGCCCCTGGAATGAAGCCAGGGGCTGGTTTTTCTTATAAAGAAGCCTGCTGCAGGCAATATTAGCAAATAGAAGATTATTAACCGGTATTGCAGTCAAGCAGGAGGCGATGTTATTGGTAAATAATAGTTGCAGGAAGATTATAAATGCTCGTACCTTGAGTCTGGCTTTATTATTATTTATCAGTTCAACCCTGGGGGTAGGGATGGGCCTGTACCTGGCGCCGCAGGTAATGCCAGGGCCCCAGGCGCCGGCACCGCAGGTCGATCCCCGTCCCCTTGCGCTACCGCCTGCCGGGATACCGCCTCAGTTTACCGCCGCTTCACCGGTGGTAACTATTGCCGAGCAGGTTGGCCCTGCAGTGGTAGGGGTAGCGGCCCTGACCGGCAGGAGCTTCACCGGGGAGGGAGGAATGCAGCAGGGCTCAGGCGTCATATTTGACAGTACTAATGGCTATATTGTGACCAACAATCATGTTATCGCCGGTGCCGGGCAGATTACTGTCAGCCTGGATCGAGAAAAAGTATATCCGGCAACTTTGGTTGGGGCCGATGAACGTAGCGACCTGGCCGGGCTGCAGGTTAAAGCAGACAATTTACCCCAGGCTACAATGGGAGATTCCAGTAGCGTACAAACAGGTGAAACGGTAGTTGCCATTGGCAACCCCCTGGGGCGTGAGTTCGCCCGGTCAGTAACGGTTGGCGTAATCAGCGCCTTAAACCGGGAAGTTACTGTTCCTGGCCCCCGGGGTGTAGAGATAACTTTGAGTGCCTTCCAAACTGATGCGCCCATCAATCCTGGCAACAGCGGCGGTGCTCTAGTTAACCTGCGGGGCGAAGTCATCGGCATCAACAGTGTCAAGATTGCCATTGAAGGCGTAGAGGGCATGGGTTTTGCCATTCCCATTAACGATGTACGGCCCATTATTGAACAACTGATTACTTACGGTCGCGTTAGCCACCCCTTTCTCGGTGTTTATAATCTGCGGGAAATTACCCCCGAGATGGCCGAATGGTATAACCTGCCTGTAGGTGTATATATAGGGGGCGTTTTTGCGGACGGGCCGGCAGCTAAAGCCGGGGTGCAAACGGGAGATATTATTATCGCTGTTGATGATAACAGGGTGGCCACCTATGGCGATATTCAGCGCCTTATTAGCCGCAAATCGCCAGGGCAGCAAGTGGTCCTGACAGTCAGCCGCCAGCGAGGTGCCGTTACGCTCGACTATACCCTGACCCTGGCGGAAATGCCATAAAGCTGTCTTTAATTGCATTATAGTGGCTGCGGTGTTAAGATGGTAAAAACAAGTGATAGGTTGGGTTAATTTGCAACATCTTGATATCGTGGCGGTCGGCAAAGTAAGGGAAAACTATCTTAAAGAGGGTATCAACGAGTACTTAAAAAGGCTGCGAGCTTATGCCCAGGTAACTATTAAGGAAGGGCCGGAGCTAAAAGTGCCTGAAAAGCTTACCCCGGCCAGGTCCCTTGAGGTCCTCGATGCTGAAGGACGGGGATTGCAAAAGCTAATTAAACCCGGAGCCTATACTATTGCCCTCGACCGGGAAGGTACAATGCTTACTTCCACAGAACTGGCTGCAAAACTGGCAGACCTGGCCCTTGGCGGCAGAAACGAACTGGCATTTATTATTGGCGGCACCCTGGGACTGGCGCCGGCGATCCTGGAGCAGGCAGATTTTCGCCTTTCTTTTTCCCGCTTCACCTTTCCCCACCAGCTCATGCGCTTAATCCTCCTTGAGCAGATTTTCCGGGCTTATAAAATTCAGCGCGGCGAACCGTATCATAAATAGAGCCGGAAGCGGCTGACTGGCCAGATTCGCTGTTCGGGTGCCGGCAAACCTTTGTCCCGGATTATTGGAGCAGAGGCCTAACAAAAAAGTTGCAAGTGTCTTTACAGGTGACATTACAAGTTCTAGAATAATTATGTTTATGTTCTTACAGCTGCTTGCGGGGGCGAGTAATTAGCTGCAGCCAGGCATACAGCTGTAAATAAAAACGTCCGCTGAGAGGAGGCTTGCCACTTACACTTGATACATCTAAATTAGTTGGGGGTGTAGTTTTTGAGTATTTCCTGTAGGCTGGAATACCTGCCTTTAAGCAGGGTTCACTACAAAATTTTGCTGGTCTGTGGAATAGGCTGGCTGTTTGATGCTATGGACGTAGGGTTAATATCCTTTGTATTGCCTGCTGTCGGTGATGAGTGGCAATTATCAGGGGCGCAGATGGGGGCCTTGGGCAGCATCGGCTTGCTGGGCATGGGCCTGGGAGCTGTTTTCGGTGGGACTCTGGGCGATCGCTGGGGCCGCAAGCGGGTGTTTACTTACACTTTAATTTTTTATGGCCTTATGACTTTTTTGGCCGGCCTGGCAGTGAATTATCCTATGCTGATGGTCTTGCGCTTTTTGGTGGGACTGGGGCTGGGAGCCGAAGTGCCGGTGGCCTTCACGATGATGAGCGAGTTTTCGCCGGCTCGACACCGGGGGCGGATGCTGGTGTTATTAGAAAGCTTTTGGGCTTTTGGCTGGATATTTGCGGCCCTAATTGGCTATCTGGTTGTTCCCCACTGGGGCTGGCGTCTGGCCTTTATGTTCGGAGCCTTACCGGCCCTGTATGCAGCCTTTTTACGCCGTTATTTACCTGAATCGCCGAGCTTTTTGGAGGCAGTTGGTCGCCGGGAAGAGGCGGAAGCAATAGTACCACAAATTGAAAGAGCTTGCGGAGTTAATGGCGGGACAGCAAAGAACAGGCCACAGGCAGCAGTGGCGGCAACCCCAGTCAGAGCTACTTTAGTTGACCTCTGGTCATCGCGTTATTTCCGGCGCACTCTGACCCTGTGGATCTTGTGGTTTGGCATTAATTTTTCCTATTATGGCATTGTTACCTGGCTGCCGTCGCTGATGTTTGGCAAGGGGTTTGCCATCATCAAGAGCTTTGAGTACGTTTTGCTGATGACTTTAGGCCAAATACCGGGCTACTTCAGCGCTGCTTACCTGGTGGAGAAGATTGGCCGCAAGGCCACCCTGGTATCTTACCTCACCTTGAGCGGGGTGGCAGCTTACCTGTTTTCTTTGAGCGGCAGCACTGCCGAAATTATCTGGTGGGGTGTGGCAGTTTACTTTTTCAACCTGGGTGCCTGGGGAGTTCTTTATGCTTATACACCTGAGATGTACCCGACAGCGATCCGCGCCACTGGCTCCGGTTGGGCCTCCTTCTGTGGCCGTATCGGTGCCATTCTTGCTCCCCTGGTGGTAGGCCGCCTGATTGATGCTATGGGCCTGGCAGCAGCTTACCCCTTGGTCTTTATCCTTTTTGCGGCAGTATTTTTATTTACAGCCCTGGGAATGCTGTTGCTGGGCATTGAAACCCGCGGCCGGACACTAGAAGAATTATCCTGATGATTTTGTAATAACAAACAGGACCAAAATCACCCTTAAAGCTAAGATAATAAAGTGGCAATGAGGTGTTAGTAAGAAATACCTGTTTTTCGGCGGGTTTTAATAAAAATCAAGCCTTGAAGCTTTAGCTTCCATGTGCTATAGTAGTAGGAAACTTATACAGAATAAATCCTGTGAAGGGAAAAAGTAAGCCCTGCCAGCGTGCCCAGCGAGCCGGTGGTGGTGGGAGATCGGCCAGGTTGACAGAGTTGAAGTTCTTCCCGGAGGAGCAGGCTGAAGGCTGGCAGTTTTGCCGGCTGGGTAGGCTGTGCCGGAGCTTCTGCAGTTAAAAGGAAGGGGGTATCGGAAAGTTAGATCTACCGGTTTTTCCCGTACCCTGGCAATGAGCGGCTGAGACCGGCAGCCAATTAGGGTGGTACCACGGGTACAAACTCCTCGTCCCTAGGATGGGGAGTTTTTATTTTGTCCTTATTTCCCACCTGCCAGCTTTTTAACTGGATTGCTTTGTACGTAGTGCATCGTGCAACCGGCGCCCGGAGGCAACCTTCGCAAAAGGGAGCAAGTTGTTTGGCATTATTTAGAAGGAGGCGTGACTGATGATCGTTGTTATGAAACCGGGAGCAAAAAAGGAAGACATTCTAAAGGTAAGTGAACGTCTGGTGGAACTGGGCTTTAAAACCCACCCCATCTATGGACAGGAGAAAACAGTAATCGGCGCCATCGGCGATAAAAAGGCGTTAAGCGCCGAAGCGATTATAAATTTGCCCGGGGTAGAAAAGATAGTGCCAATTATGAAACCTTATAAGCTGGTCAGCCGGGAGTTAAAGGAAACTCCGACTATTATCCGTATCGGTGGGGTGCCGGTAGGGGGGCATGGTTTGTGCATTATGGCCGGCCCCTGCGCTGTAGAAAACGAAGAGCAACTGCTGCTGACAGCACAGGCTATCAAAGCTTCCGGGGCGCATATTTTACGTGGCGGGGCATTTAAACCCCGTACCTCCCCCTACGCTTTTCAAGGCCTGGAAGAAGAGGGGTTAAAGATGCTGGCCAGAGTAGGGGAGCAGGTAGGCTTGCCGATCGTTACTGAGGTAGTTGACACCCGCGATGTAGAACTGGTAGCTGAGTATGCTGATGCCTTGCAAATCGGTGCCCGCAACATGCAGAATTTCCGTTTGCTGCGGGAAGCCGGCGCTGCCGGTAAACCTGTCCTGTTAAAGCGGGGACTGGCTGCTACGATTGAGGAATGGTTGATGTCGGCTGAATATATTCTCGATAGCGGCAACCCCAATGTGATTTTATGCGAGCGGGGCATCAGGACTTTTGAAACAGCAACCCGTTTCACTCTCGACCTGACAGCAGTAGTCGTGGTCAAAGAAAACTCCCATTTGCCGGTGATTGTTGATCCCAGCCACGGTACGGGCAACTGGCGCCTGGTGCTGCCTATGGCCCGGGCATCCGTAGCTGCAGGCGCTGATGGCTTGCTGATTGAGGTTCACCCTGACCCGGCCCGGGCTCTTTGCGATGGTCCCCAGTCCCTGCACCCGGAAAATTTTGACCGCCTGATGGGGGAACTGTCCCCTGTAGCTTTGGCTGTTGGTCGCGACCTGGCGCCTGCAAGTTTTAGGGAAACTGCTCCTTCGCCAGGAGAGGCAGCCAGGTTAAAGCGGGAGGCAATGTAAGGCGGGGAGCTTCCAGCAGCGGAACATAAAAAGATTACCCGACCTTGCTATAGTCTGTATTTAGCCTTGCAGTTTACTGCAGGGCTTTTATATTCTGTACCCTGCCGGGGAGGGCAGGCCAATAGAAACGGCAGTTGTTAATAATCATATAGACCAACAAGGGTAACCTTAAACCGCATGGGAGCTGCGGCGCAAAAAATAACTTTCCAAGAGGGAATATTGAACGAAGGGTTTTATGTTACACCGTATGGTACTATGGATATCACTGTTTTACCTTCAAAAGTTGAAGTTGACTTGACAGAGATGGGTGGAAGTATTAATCTAGAATATGAATTGCAATTAGGCCAGGGAAAGGTTAGCGATAACCAGCTGCTAATTACTATTGAGGATCTATGACCTTAAGCCAGGAAGCATACTAGCGCAGAGTGTTATTAACAAAAGAGTTGCTTCCGTACAGCACGTACCGTGGTGGATTGAAAATTTTAGTCTATTTTCCAAGGAGTAAGTCGTGAATATTATTCAGGAAACCAAAAGATTGCTGGCAGCTGCCTTAATGGATGCTGCTGCCGCTGCTCGGGCAGCCGGTGAAATAAGTTATGACGAGCTGCCTGATTTCGTAGTGGAAATACCCCGGGAAAAATTCCATGGTGATTTTGCGACTAACCTGGCTTTGTTGCTGGCCAGGCAGGCGCGGCAGGCACCCAGAGCTATAGCAGCAGCTATCGTGCAGCACTTTGATCTAACTCAAGCCGGAGTGGCCAAGATCGAGGTGGCCGGGCCGGGCTTTATTAATTTTACCCTGGATGGCAAATGGCTGTTACCGGTATTACCTGCTGTCCTGGCTGAGGACGAGCATTATGGCTGGTCTAATATAGGTCAGGGTACGAAGGTGCAGGTAGAGTTTGTCAGTGCCAACCCTACCGGTCTGTTACATATGGGCAACGCCCGGGGGGCTGCTCTGGGCGATTGTATCGCCAACTTGCTGACAGCAGTGGGCTATGAGGTTACCCGTGAGTTTTATATCAACGATGCCGGCAACCAGATCGAGAACTTCGCTCTGTCCCTCGAAGCCCGCTACCTTCAGGCCCTGGGCCAGGAGGCTGATATCCCCGAAGACGGTTATCATGGAATCGATTTAATCGATACTGTACAGCATTTTCTGGAACTTTATGGGGATAAGTATCTCGATGCAGATCCAACTTTGCGCCGGGAGATACTGGTACGTTTTGCCCTGGAAGAAAAATTGGCAGCTATTCGCCAGGTGTTGGAGGACTTCGGGGTTCACTATGATGTATGGTTCAGCGAGCAGTCCCTGCATGATTCCGGGGCGGTAGCCCGGGCCGTAGCCGACCTGGAAAAAGCCGGCTACATATATGAAAAGGATGGCGCTCTGTGGTTTAAGGCTACCCGTCTGGGCGAAGAAAAAGATGAAGTTTTGGTCCGCCAAAACGGCCTGCCGACTTATTTTGCAGCTGATATAGCTTACCACCGTAACAAATTTGAACGGGGGTTCAAATGGCTGATCAACGTCTGGGGGGCTGACCATCATGGTCATGTGAGCCGCCTCAAAAGTGCCCTTAAAGCCTTGGGCTATGATCCGGATCGCCTGGAAGTTGTGCTGATGCAGCTGGTCCGTCTCTACCAGGGCGGCGAGGTGCTGCGGATGTCCAAACGCACCGGCCAGTATGTTACCTTAAACGAGTTGATTGAAGAGGTAGGCAAGGATGCTGCCCGTTACTTTTTCGTGATGCTGAAAAGTGACAGCCACCTCGAATTTGACCTTGACCTGGCTCGTTCCCAGTCGGCGGACAACCCTGTTTACTATGTGCAGTACGCCCATGCCCGCATCTGCAGTATTTTACGACTGGCGCGGGAACGGGGCCTGCAGGTGCCGTCGGCACGGGAAGCTGACCTGGGGCTTTTGACCGAACCTGCCGAATTGGATCTCATCAAACAGATCGCCAACTGGCCGGATACGGTAGCCGGAGCAGCCCTGGCCTTGGAACCACATCGTTTGACCCGTTTTGCCCATGAACTGGCCAGTTTGTTTCATAGTTTTTATACCAGTTGCCGGGTACTGGCAGATGACCCGCAAGTCAGAAATGCTCGTTTAGTTCTTGTAGAAGCTGCCCGCATAACTTTACGTAATGTTTTACACCTTTTAGGTGTCAGCGCCCCTGAGAGGATGTAGAACGGGAGGAAATAATAATGTCTGCAAAATTTGTCTTTGTTACCGGCGGTGTCGCTTCTTCACTCGGGAAGGGGATAACCGCCGCTTCTTTAGGAAGACTTTTAAAGAGCAGGGGCTTAAAAGTAGCCATCCAGAAGTTAGATCCCTATATTAATTTTGACCCGGGCACCATGAGTCCCTATCAGCACGGCGAAGTCTTTGTCACTGATGACGGTGCCGAAACCGACCTCGATATAGGTCATTATGAACGCTTTATTGATATTAACCTTACCGAAGCAAGTAATGTTTCGGCCGGGAAGGTATACTGGTCGGTTATCTCCAAAGAGAGGCGCGGTGATTACCTGGGCAGAACGGTGCAGGTCATACCCCACATAACCAACGAAATTAAAGAGCGCCTTTACAAGGTAGCTGAGAAAGGCGAACCGGATGTAGTTATAACAGAAATTGGCGGTACGGTGGGCGATATTGAGTCGCTGCCTTTCCTGGAAGCTATCCGCCAGATGAAAAGCGATATTGGCCGCGAGCGGGTGCTTTATATTCATGTTACCCTGGTGCCCTACCTGCATGCCGCCGGAGAAGCGAAAACTAAACCTACCCAGCACAGCGTTAAAGAGCTGCGCAGCATTGGCATCCAGCCGGACATTATTGTTTGCCGTACAGAAAAACCTTTTTCCCGAGAAATGGAGGAAAAGATAGCTCTTTTTTGCGATATTGATCCCGACGCTGTTATTCAGGCCGTGGATGCGGAGTCTATCTATGAAATGCCGTTGATGATGCAAAAAGAGGGCCTGGACAGCATCGTGGTAGAGCGCTTACAGCTAAAGTGCGGACCAGCCCGCATGGAAGACTGGGAGCAAATGGTGGCGCGCATGAAGAGCATCAAAGATCGCTTAGAGATTACCCTGGTAGGCAAGTATGTCAGCCTCCCTGACGCCTATTTAAGCGTGGTAGAATCTCTGCGCCATGCCGGCTTTTTTCACGGGGTACAGGTAGACGTGCGCTGGATCTATTCGGCGGACCTGGAGCAGTGCGGAGTAGAACTGCTTCAGGATGCAGCCGGGATCTTGGTGCCGGGCGGTTTTGGCGCCCGGGGTACGGAAGGCAAGATTATTGCCGCCCGTTTTGCCCGCGAACAAGGGATCCCCTATCTGGGGATATGCCTGGGGATGCAGCTGGCAATAGTAGAGTTTGCTCGCAACGTGGCCGGCCTTACAGGCGCCAACAGTACTGAATTTAACCCCGAGACTCCCCATGCTGTTATAGATTTAGCACCGGGGCAAAAGAATATCAACAATAAAGGCGGCACTATGCGCTTAGGACTCTATCCCTGCCGCCTGCAGCCGGGGACCAAAGCTTATCAGGCTTATGGAACGGAAATTATCCATGAGCGTCACCGCCATCGCTATGAGTTTAATAACAACTACCGGGATGAATTGACTGCCAGAGGGATGGTCGTCAGCGGCACTTCACCCGATAACCGCCTGGTCGAAATTATTGAACTACCCGACCACCCCTGGTTTGTCGCCTGCCAATTTCATCCCGAGTTTATATCACGTCCCAACCGGCCCCACCCTCTTTTACGG
>JAAYGJ010000236.1 GCA_012727745.1 Clostridia bacterium
GTGAGGCCTGCTGCGGCGACGGCATTGTTAAGATCGAGATGCATTTTTTGCCCGATGTCTACGTCCCTTGCGAAGTATGCCGGGGCAAACGTTATAACCGCGAAACATTGACTGTAAAATACAAGGGCAAATCTATTGCTGATGTGCTGGCTATGACTGTTGACGAAGCAGCCAAGTTTTTTGCGGCCATTCCCCGCTTGCGGCGGCGCCTTGGCATACTTCAGGATGTGGGCTTGGGCTATATTACTCTGGGCCAACCGGCCACTACCCTTTCCGGGGGAGAAGCCCAGCGGATCAAGCTGGCTACTGAACTGGCACGGCGCAGTACCGGCCGGACCATGTATATTCTGGATGAGCCTACTACAGGGTTGCATATGGCCGATTGTGAACGTTTACTGGCGGTACTGCAGCGCCTGGTGGACGGTGGCAATACGGTCGTAGTCATTGAACACAACTTGGATATAATCAAGTCAGTTGACTATATTATTGACCTGGGTCCTGAAGGCGGTGACGGCGGCGGCCGGGTAATAGCCTGTGGTACTCCGGAGGAAGTTGCCGCTGTGGAGGCCTCATATACGGGTCAGTATCTAAGAATGCGCCTGGCCCAGCAGCAAGAGAGCCAGGGCGATACAGGATGCCCCGAAGGTCACCAGCAACCGCCACTGGGTGATTGTATTGTTGGAGAACCGGCGCGGGCAGCTGAACAGGGTTTTTAAAGAAGGGATGCAGATGGGACTGGAGGACAAATTAGAACGCCTGCCGGATCGCCCCGGAGTGTACCTGATGCGCAATGCTGCCGGGGAGATTATTTATGTAGGCAAGGCTGCCTCCCTTAAAAATCGGGTTCGTTCTTATTTTCGGGGCCAGCATCCGCCGCGCACGGCAGTGATGGTCAGCCATATTGCTGATTTCGAGTATATCCTTACTGATAATGAGGTAGAAGCTTTAATTCTGGAATGTAACCTTATCAAAGAACACCGGCCCCGCTATAACGTTAATTTAAAGGACGACAAGAGTTACCCCTACCTGAGAATAACTATTCAGGAAAAGTTTCCCCGGCTGCAGGTAACCCGTACGGTAGTCAAAGACGGTTCCCGTTATTTCGGGCCTTATACCAGCGTGGCTTCGCTGAAAGAAACCTTGCGGCTGTTGCGCAGCCTGTTCCCGGTTAGGAACTGCAAAACGACTCCTTTGCAGCCGCGCAGTCGGCCCTGTTTAAATGCCCATATTGGCCGCTGCCTGGCTCCCTGCTGCGACCAGGTAGAGGAAGCAGTTTACCGGGAGCTTGTTGATAAAGTTATCATGTTTCTAGAGGGGCGCTATACGGCGCTGGCGCAGGAGCTGAAAGAACAGATGCAGAGCGCTGCCGAGCGTATGGAGTTTGAGAAGGCAGCTAGGTTGCGGGACCAGCTGCGGGCGGTACAGGAGGTTAGCCAGCGGCAGAAGATTACTGCTGCTGCCGGTACCAGCGCCGATATCGTTGCTTTAGCCAGGGAAGGCGAAGCGGCCCTGGGCCTGATTTTTTTTAACCGCAGTGGCAAAGTAATCGGCCGGGATCATTTTTTCCTTACCGGCACAGCCGGCAAATCAGTGGCTGAAGTAATGGCCGCTTTATTGAAGGGATATTACAGCCGCGGGGTGGAAATCCCGCCAGAGATATATCTGCCTGAGGAACCGGAAGACAGCGTCACTATTGCCAGCTGGCTGAGCCAGTTGCGCGGCGGCAGGGTCTATTTAAAGGTTCCTAAGCGGGGCGATAAACTAAAACTCGTGCAATTGGTCCATGAAAATGCCCTCAGTCTGCTCCGGGAACACCTGTTGAGCCGGCAGCACCAGGAGGAAGGCGGTAAGGAGGCCCTGCTGGAACTGCAACAGCTACTGGGATTACCGGGGTTGCCGCGGCGTCTGGAGGCTTATGATATCTCTAATTTTCAGGGCAGCGATGCGGTGGGAGCTATGGCTGTCTTTAAGGACGGCCGGCCCCAACCGTCAGCTTACCGCCGCTTTCAGATTAAAACGGTACAGGGCCCCAACGATTACGCTAGCTTGCAGGAGATTTTAAGCCGCCGCTTTCGGCGCGCCGCCGAAGCGGACAGCCGTTTTGCTGAACTGCCGGACTTTGTTTTAATCGACGGGGGGCTGGGCCAATTGCGTGCCGCCAGGGAAGTTATGACTGCTCTGGGGGTGGGGGCTATCCCTACTTTTGCCCTGGCCGAGGAGGAAGAACTGTTATTTCAGGAAGGCAGTCCCGCCCCGATTCGTTTGCCCCGGGACAGCAAGGCGTTGCAGCTTTTACAGCATCTTCGCGATGAAGCGCACCGCTTTGCCCTCACCTATCACCGGCAAAAAAGAAATAAAGGCGTTTATCGTTCCTTGCTTGATGAAATACCCGGGGTGGGCCCCAAACGCAAGCGAGCTTTACTGCGGCACTTTGGTTCGGTAGAGCGGCTAAGCAAGGCGTCGTTAGAAGAAATAATGGCTGTAGAGGGAATGAACCGGACGGTTGCCGGTCGCATTCTTACCGGCCTGGGGAGGAGAGCTAATGGGAAAAATCCGGCTGGTGGCACTTGATCTGGACGGTACCTTATTGACCGACGACCTGATTATTGAGCCACGGGCTAAAGAAATATTACAGCAATTAATAAAACAGGGCATAGGGGTTACTCTAGCTACCGGGCGCATGTTCTCTTCGGCGCAACTTTTTGCTATAGAACTGGGGCTGGAGTTGCCGCTAATTGTTTATCATGGCGCCCAGATCCGCCATGCAGCTACTGCGGAAGTGCTCTATCAATCTACTCTGTCATTACCTATGGCCCGGCGTTTGATTAAACATTTGCGGCGGTTTGACTTTGCTTACAATGTTTACCTCAGCGACCGCCTCTATGTGGAAAAAATCCATCCGGAAAATGAGGAATATGCCGAACGGACGGGGATAGAATTACATCAAGTTGAGGATATGCTCTCCTTTTTGCAGGAGGATCCCATAAAAATAGTAGCTCTACGTGATAGCCATGAACTTGACCGGCTGGAGCAAATTATCCGCCAGGACGTGGGAAAAGAATTATACCTGACCCGTTCGCTGCCCTTTTACCTAGAAATGCTTAACCCTGACGTTAACAAAGCCCGGGCTCTGCAAGAGCTGGCTTCCTGGTACGATATTGCTCCGGCAGAAATAATGGTTTTTGGTGACAGCTATAATGATGTGCAAATGTTAGCTTATGCCGGCCTGGGGGTGGCGATGGGCAATGCCCCGGACGATGTCCAGACGGTGGCCGACTATGTTACTGCCAGCAACAATGAGGGCGGGGTGGCCCAGGCACTGGAAAAATTTCTACTGTAAGCTGCGCCTTAAAAGACTAGGAGATGTGTTAAGGTTCCGGCTACAAATCAGGTAAGGAGGTTAACTGTTGCCCCAGTCATTTTGGGCCGATTATCATGTTCATACCCGGTACAGTGATGGCCGGGCCGCTGCCAGGGAAATGGTGGCTGCTGCCCGTCGGGCCGGGCTGGCAACAGTGGCTCTGACGGACCACGGACCCCGCAACCTGGGGGTTGGTGTTTATAGCGCCAGAGCTTTTTTGAAGCTAAAACGGGAAGTCGCCAGCTGGGATACTGCTGGCATTCGGGTGCTGGTAGGTGCAGAAGCTAATATCGTCGGCCTGGAGGGGGAGATCGATCTTCCAGAAGAAATATATAGCCAGCTGGATTTGTTGCTGGTTGGGCTGCACCCGTATGTTTTGCCTGTAAACCTGCAGGCAGCTTGTGATCTGGTGTTGGCCAATCAGCTGCAGCATATAAGCAAACGCTGGCGGGAAAAGGCATTAGCAGCCAATACTGCCTCCCTGCTGGCTGCCCTGGAAAAACATCCGGTATTTTGCCTGACCCACCCGGGCCTGGGCATGCCGGTGGAGATTGAAACTCTGGCCCGGGCCTGTGCCCGGGCCGGTACGGCCTGGGAAGTAAATGTCGGCCATCTTTACCAGCGACCGCAGGAGCTGGCCCTGGCAGCCCGCTGCGGGGTGAAATTTGTTGTAAACAGCGACGCCCACCAGCCGGCTACCGTAGGAAACCTGGAAGCAGGCTGGCAACTACTGCAGGCAGCCGGGATAGAACCGGAACAGGTGTTAAATTTTAGCCGGGCTGCCAGATAAAGCCGGAGGTAAGGCTAAACAGATTTGTCATAGTGTGGTAGGAGAAAAATAATATTTAAGGGGGGTTAGAATTGGCAGCAGCTAACTATCCACGTCTGGTAATCGTGAGCGGTCTGTCAGGAGCCGGCAAGACCCAGGCTGCCCGTTGCTTGGAGGATTTAGGTTTTTTCTGTGTCGATAACTTGCCCCCCTCATTGATACCTGGCCTGGTAGATCTTCTGAGGCAGCCTGTTAAAGAAGGGCAGGGGATAGATAAGCTGGCGCTGGTGATGGATATCCGGGGCGGCCAGTTTTTTGCCGGACTGAATGATGCTTTGAATTACCTGGACAAGCAAGGGTTTTTTTACGAGATGCTTTTTTTAGAGGCTGCCGATGAAGTTCTGGTAAGGCGTTATAAAGAGAGCCGGCGGCGACATCCTCTTTCCGGCAGTGGTCAGATTATCGAAAGCATTATGGAAGAACGGCGCCGCCTGGCAGAGCTACGGGGCCGGGCCAGCAAGATTATTGATACTTCCGAATTAACGCCCCGGCAGCTCAATGAACAGATCACTGAACTTTTCGGTGAAAGCCGGCGCCAGCTGGTGATTAATATTATTTCTTTTGGTTATAAGTTTGGCATCCCGTTGGATGCCGACCTGGTTATAGATGTGCGTTTTTTGCCCAACCCTTATTATATAGCTTCATTGAGGGCTTTCACCGGCCATGATCGCTGTGTAGCCGATTTTGTTCTTAATTCACCGGAAACACAAGAGTTTATTGAAAAGTTTACTTCCTTGTTGCGTTTTTTAATTCCTCGCTATATAAA
>JAAYGJ010000237.1 GCA_012727745.1 Clostridia bacterium
CCACCTTTCTGTTTTAGGTAATTCTATTTCGTCATGTTTTTGGAGCTTCCTCCTTAAATTCAGCTTATTTATGAGAGGGCACAGGAAGGGGTAGCAAAGAGAAACAGGGGGAATGGCGTAGGCAAGCGAAGGGGGCGTTAGCCTTTCCAGGAAAAGGTGCTAAAATTACTCTGCTTTTATGGTAGTATAAAGTAAAAGTGGGAGTTGTTCAGGTTATTGTTAAGCTGTTAAATAGATTCAAAATAAGGGGGGAGCTAAATGCTTCGTAAACAAGGTATGGGGGGCAAGCTGCTGGCAATCGGGCTGGTGCTGTTACTGGCTTTAGCTGTTGGGGGTTGTGGCAGGAAAGTTGGGGTAGCGCCGGACAATGGAGTTGATATTAGTGCCGAACCGGCCCCAAGCAGGGAAAAAGTGATTCTGTATTTTGGCGACAAAGAAGCCATGTACCTGCTGGCGGAAGAACGGGAGCTAGCCAAGGGCGAAGAGCCTCTGGCGGAAGTTATTATCAATGAATTAATCAAAGGCCCGCAACAAGCCGAGGCAGTCAGGACTATCCCCGAAGGCAGCAAACTGCTATCTCTTTCGGTTGAGGAAGGAGTAGCTTACGTCAACTTTTCCCGGGAATTTCAAACTAAGCACTGGGGAGGCTCGGCAGGCGAAAGTATGACTGTGTATTCTGTCGTTAATTCCCTGGCCGAGTTACCCGATATAGAAAAAGTGCAATTTTTATTGGAAGGAAATAAGGAGGAAAGTATTCTGGGTCATATTGGCACCGCCTCTCCCATAGAACCTAACTGGGATTTAGTAGCTAAATAAAGAAGCAATACTACGCTGGGGGCTATATCGGCCCCTATGTTTATTTTTGTAAGCTCTTTTTCCCTTATCAGGTTCACGCAAAGGGATTACCGGTGAACAGGGGACCATTATTACAGGCCTGACTTTTTGCAGTCAATTTTGGCTGCTCAGTACATCTTTATCTTCTTGCAAAATACCCAAATTTATTGGCATATAAAGAAACATAACCTAGAAGAATTAAGCCTAAATAAAAATCTATGTTCCATAATAAAACAATGGAGATATTCACAGTTCTCGGTTAGAATCAAATTATCAAGATAAGAATTCTGGTAAGGAGAAAAGAGATTGTGCTTCCAAGCAGTGGGGATTCTTAAGAGGTTAAGGCAACATAATATCGAAAACGTTATCAACGAAATAACGATATAATGCGAGAAAAGATTTGTAAAAGTGCATATATCCTCGTAACCCCAACTAAATTGGGTAGGAATAGTTACAGATCAATACCCAGAAAAATTCTATGAAATTATATTATATATTGCCTGTGTTTTGTTCTTAGCATAGACGTATGCTAAGGTTGATTATATTATTATACTATTGGGGGGGTAGGGACAGCCATTATGATGAATGAACAAGGCCTTTATATGCAAAAAATTGCCGAAGTTATTGCCGGCATTTTAAAACTTGATGTTACGATTGTAGATAAGAATTTGAATCGAATCGCTGGGACGGGATATTATCTTGATAGAATAAATACGCATATACCCTGTGGCTCGTCTTTTGATTATGTGTTAAGGACCGGGAAACAGGTGGTGGTTCCAAATGTAGGACAGGGTTTATGTCTGGAATGCCCCTTTTGTGATAATTGTAATGAGCTTGCCCATGTATGTTGTCCAATTCTTATCGAGCAAAAGCCAGTAGGCGTTTTAGGTCTGGTAGCTTTCAATAATGAACAACGGGATCGCCTTTTAAGCGCCCTGGACAAGTATAAAGAGTTTTTAAACCAAATATGCGATTTAATTGCTACTAAAATCCGCGAAGATGAAATTATAAATGAACTGTTGGCGGCTCATAGCCAGATCAATACGATTATACAAACAGTTAATGAAGGCATGATGCTGGTCAATGCCAAGGGCAAGGTTACCTATTGTAACAAGGCTTCAGAAAACATACTTAAAACTTCTTCCGAATATATTCTTGATCGCTATTTAAAAGAAATATTTAATGGGACTGAAGTATGTTGGCCCACTTTGTTGTCAGAGGGTTTTGAGTCCAGGGAGTTAAGCAGGGTTGAAGCCAATAATATTATTCACTGCATTGTTTCTTGCAAGCCGGTTCTGTCCGAAGGCAATTTCCTTGGAGCAGTAATAAACTTTAATCCTGCCAGTGCTTTGCACCGCCTTTTCGGTGAGTTTTCTGGTGTACAGTTAGACCGCAGCTTTGACACCATTCTGGGCACAAGTAAGGCTATAATGGAATGCAAACGGCAGGCAGCACTAGCGGCAAAAAGCAATTCTACCGTCTTAATCACCGGCGAAACAGGTACCGGGAAGGACTTATTGGCTCGTGCTATTCATAGTGCCAGCAATAGAAGGGACAAACCTTTTATTACCATTAACTGTGGCGCAATTCCTGAGACTTTACTGGAAAGTGAACTTTTCGGATATGAACAGGGGGCTTTTACCGGTGCGAATAAGGGGGCAAACCTGGTAAATTTCAGCTGGCTGATGGCGGCACCTTATTTCTTGATGAAATCGGGGATATGCCTCTGATCTTACTGGTTAAATTATTACGGGTTTTGCAAGAGGGTTTTATCGAAAGAGTGGGAGGGATAAATAAAATTGCAGTAGATGTACGTATTATTGCAGCTACCAATCGTAATTTAGAAAAGATGGTCGAACAGGGGGAATTTAGAGAAGACCTTTTTTACCGGCTTAATGTTATTCCCATTGAAATGCCGCCCCTGCGGGAAAGAGCTGAGGATATAGAATTGCTATTACATCATTTTTTGGAAAAATATGCCCACTTGCTTAATAAGCCTTACTTACGTTTTTCCCCAGAGGCCTTACAGTTGTTACGTTCTTATAGCTGGCCCGGTAACGTTCGGGAGTTGGAAAACACAGTTGAGTATGCTGTAAATATGGCTGCTGATAAAAAGATTGCTTTAGATGACTTGCCTAAAAGGTTACGCGCACCTAAAGAAGCTGAGCGCTTTATATCCCTGGCAGAGCTAGAAAAAAAGCAATTAGAAAAAGCCCTTAATTATTATGGCAATAGTGTTGAAGGCAAAAAAAAGATAGCTGAGGTTTTAGGTATTAGCGTTGCTACTGTATATCGCAAGTTAAAATACTATCAATTATGTAATGGGAGCTAGTTGCAAGCAGGCACAGTGCCATAGATTTAGCATATCGAGAAATATGTCAAAATGAGAAACAATAGGAGCTAAAAGGGGTTGAACAGAAACCCACGGTAATGCGTTTATCAAAATGATAAAAAACAATTACTTTTCCGCCCCTCGAATCTGCTTAAATCGGCAACTTTTGTTGTTATTAAAGAAATGGCATAAAAATTGCACTAGCTAATGTTGCCGGCGCAATTAAAGATGAAATGAGTATAAGAGGGGTGCGTTTATATGAAACATCAATTGCTTTATAGTATGTTGCGCCAGGAAGCAGGTTATGCCGTAGGTTGTACCGAACCTGCTATGGTGGCCCTGGCTGCGGCTAAAGCAGTTGAAATATTGGAGCAAGAGCCGGAGAGGCTTAAGGTGGTAGTAAGCCCGGCAATTTATAAAAATGCCAGAGCTGTGGGTATTCCTAATACGAAAGGTAAGGGTTTAAATTTAGCGGCAGCTATCGGTGCTGTGGTAGGGGATGCAAGTAGAGGTTTATGTATATTTGACGGACTTGAGCCGGATAAAGAGAAAAAGGCCCAATGGATGGTAGCTAACAATGCCGTGGAAGTAAGCTGCAACTGGGAAGAGACCGGTGTTTACGCCCGGGCTGAAGCAATAAAAGGTAAAGAAAGTGCGGAAGTAGTGTTAAAGGGCAGCCATAAACTCTTTCGCACAATTAGAAAAAACGGGATCCTGACTATGCCCGGGTATAAAGATATAAATCGCGATGAAGAACTGGTGCCGCTGGAATTATTGAAGGAAGTTTCTTATTTTGAACTCTTAAATATGGTTTTCAAGCTGGATACAGAAGAGCTTGCTTATTTAGAAAAAGGTGCTCGAGATATAGCGGAATTTGCGCAACAAGTCCTGGCCCAAAAGCAACCATCGCTGGCAGGGCTTGGACCGGCATATCAGGATATAATATCTGAGGGGATAATAGGTAACGATCTCCTACGTACCGTTCGTATACTTACCAGTACCGCCGTATCAGAACGGATGGCGGGAGTTGTTTATCCGGTCCTCACTAGTACTGGCAGCGGCAATAATGGCATCCTGGTAGGTATACCGCTGGCGGTTTTGATCGATTTTTTGCAGCCCCCTCGGGAGAAGGCCGTCCTTGCTGTGGCTTTAGCTCATTTTACGAATATGTATATTAAAGCTTTTTCCGGCAAGGTTTCGCCCTTGTGCGGTGCCGTAACCGGCGGAGCAGGTGTTGCGGCCGCAGCTTGTTGGCTACTTGGCGGTAATTTAGATGCTATAGGACATGCAGTAGAGATTGTGCTTGCTAATATAAGTCTGATGATTTGCGACGGTGCCAAAATTAGCTGTGCTTATAAGCTGGGTACTGCTGCTGAAGAAGCTGTTATTGCTGCCTTAATGGCCAGCAAGGGTAATTACTTGGACGCTTACCAGGGCGTTGTGATGGCAGATGTAGATGAGACTATCAAGATGGTAGGGCATCTTGCCGCTAAGGGCCTCCACGACATAGATTACCTGTTGCTCAGTCAGGCAGATAATGTAAAGAAAAAGCTGTCCTGAAAAATAATTATAGGAGGGGGGTGAGCTATGGAG
>JAAYGJ010000238.1 GCA_012727745.1 Clostridia bacterium
ATATTGCTATCTTCTTCGCCGACTAGATATGCTCCCGGTTTCATGGCTTCCACCGGATCAAAGACTCCCGGCAGCGGCTCGTATTTAACCTCTATCAGCTCCAGAGCTTTTTCAGCAATTTTTAAGCTCTCTGCTGCCACTAGGGCTACCGGTTCGCCAACATACCGGACTTTATTTTCTGCCAGTACCCGATATAAACCCTCAAACTGGCTTCCAACGTCTTTACTCTGGCCAAATTTGGCCCGGTGATTGTTATTGGGCACATCTTTGGCTGTCAGCACAGCATGCACTCCGAGCAGCTGTTCAGCTTTGCTGGTATCTATAGATATTATTTTAGCTGCCGGATATTTACTCCGTAAGACTTTAGCATACAGCATACCCGGCATATTAAAGTCATCAGCATAAATGGTTTTACCTTTTGCCTTGGGCAAAGCATCGACTTTAGGCAGGCCCTTACCAACCACAGTAGTTTCCATTATATTGCCCCCTTTAATCTCACTTGTCATTTTTACCGGCAGCCACAGCAGCTACGGCATCAACAATCTTTTGGTAGCCGGTACAGCGACAGAGATTGCCAGAAAGAGCTTCCCTAATTTCCTGGCGACTGGGCTGCGGATTTTTTTCTAAGAAAGTCTTTGCTGTTACCAGCATGCCCGGCGTGCAAAAACCGCACTGCACGGCGCCATGGTTAGCAAAGCTCACCTGTAAATCCTGCATTAATTGTTCCTTTTCCAAACCTTTTACTGTCAACACCTGTTTATTATCAGCCTGGGCAGCCAGGACCAAGCAAGATTTTACTGTTTGTCCATCTAGAACAACCGTGCAGGTACCGCAATCGCCTTTGTTGCAACCGCATTTAACTTCCGTAGCTCCGGCGCGGTTTCGCAAAAAATCCAGCAGAGATTCTTCCGGTGCAACTGTTGCTGTAACCTGCTGGCCATTAACATTAATAGTAACTTTTACTTCATTCATAATTTCCATATACCTTTAACCCCCTTAAGCCAGTGCCGTTTCTATAGCCCGCTTTAGCAATACGCCGGTTAAATGCAAGCGGTATTCTCTGGAAGCCCGGACGTCGGTAATGGGTTCGACTTCGGTTTTAATAAGCTCGCTGGCTTGTTCCAGGACTTCCGGACCAATTTGTTTTCCAGCTAGCAATTCTTCTGTCTTTTTAGCCCTTACAGGCGTAGGTGCCAAGGCTCCCAGGGCGATACGAATCCGGTCAAGTTTGTCACCGTTTGTTTCCATCACTACGGCTATGCTGACCAGTGAAATTGCCATCGATTTCCTCAGGCCGAACTTTATAAAGTTACTCTTGGTGTTTGTGGCTCTGGCAAAACTTACCGCCGTTATTAGCTCGTCAGGTTTTAATGCGTTCTGACCCGGGCCGGTAAATAAATCTTCCAGAGGTATTTCTCGTTTGCCGTTGACGTTCTCTACAGTAACAATTGCCCCTAAGGCCATTAAGGGCACAATGCCATCGCCCGCAGGCGAAGCGTTGGCCAGGTTGCCGCCAATAGTAGCCCGATTACGGGTTAAGGGGTCGGCAAATACTTTAGCTGCTTGCCATAGGACAGCAGCGTCACTGGCAACTGCTTCTGATTCTAAAAGTTCACTTATAGTTACCAGGCTGCCTAAAGTTATCGTCTCACCTGTCACTTTAATTCCCTTTAATTCTGCCAGGGAGCTTATGTCTACCAGCACGCAATCAGCGAGCTTTTTCGCTTTGATGTCAGGTAAAACATTGGTGCAACCGGCTGCAATTTTTGCTCTGGCACCAAGCTCATGCAGCACACTCAGGGCTTCTTCTTTAGTTCTAGGCTTGATATAAGCAAAACTATTCACACTAACCCCGCCTCCCTTTAAACTTTAACTAAATCAATGCTGCAACATATATGCCTCAACATACTTGCCTAGTTGCAACATATTTGCCTTAGAAGATAATTCGATATAAATCGTCCATTTCCTTTGTTTTTTTATTATATATTATTTCCAATTAGTTTGTCAAAGGCCACAAAATACCTGGCTCAACAATGCCATTTGCACTAAAAATATTGCCGTTTTCTATTTTAGGGACTAAAATCACTTTGATAAATATTAAACTCTTAAGGGCAATTTCCTGCCATCACCGGCTACCTTTTTAACTTTTCAGGTTTTTGTCAATAATCTCCTTCGCCAAACTCAAATCCTGTTCCCGCTCCTTGCAGATCACCATTTCCTTTTTAAATGCTGCCGTCATGGTAGCGTCAATACCCACCTTGGCCACCGTTCCTCCTTCTGATGAAGGATCCAGAGGAATAGTAAAAAGTCTGGGTATGATGATTATATCCCTGTCGCCTCTAACCCTGGTAGCTACTGCCCACCAGACAGCCTCCTCATCATTAACGTCAATATCATCATCTACAATCACTGCCAGTTTAACGTAATGGTCCAGGCCAAACAACAGAGTTAAGGCATGACGGGCCACCCCTTCCGGCGCCTGGCTTAGTGAAAGATAACAGTGAAAATTGACCCCTGATTTGGGATAGCTAATCGCATGAATATAGGGTATTTTTTCTTTTAACCTTTGCAAGATGGCCGCCTCCCTGGCTACCCGCGCCAGGTAAAGGTGGTCGGCAGCAGAACCGGGCACTATGCTCAAATAGAGCGGGTTGCGACGGCAGCACATTGCCGTTACTTCGAAAACATTTTCGGTAGAGCGGGAAGTAGAATAGCCGCTAAATTCACCAAAAGGTCCCTCCGCCTCCCGTACTCCTGCTAAAATACGGCCTTCAAGGACAATTTCAGCGCTGGCCGGGTATTCCACGTCCACCGTAAGACCGGGCACCAGTTCCAGGGGCTCGCCCAGGATAGAACCGGCAATATCGTATTCATCGACTTCAATCCCCGGTTTGGCGGAAGCTGCCAGTAATACAGCCGGGTGGGCGCCGACAATCACCGCTATTTCCAGATCCCTTCCCTTGCGTTCAGCCCGTTCAAAGTAAGAATAAAGGTGCTGCCGTGAATGGAGGCTGATACCAAACTTGCGCGGCCCTTTTAACTGCATGCGGTGGTAGCTCAAATTGCGAACCCCGGTATCAGGGTCTTTGGCTACTACTATCCCCGCAGTAATATACCTGCCGGCATCGGTTGCAAAATGCTGCATGATGGGCAACCTGTTGACATCAAGCTCCTCATTACGGTAAACCGTTTCCTGCACCGGACCTGTAGCTACCTAGACAGGTTTAATGGGGGTTTTCTCTATCTCCGCCCAGCGGCGGCTGATCTCTGCTTCAGGGCAAGCCAGAATATCAGCAATACGCCTGAGGTCACTGAAAACATTGGTAACCAGCGGCAGCTCATAGCCAGCAATGCTAGCTTTAATTACCGGGTATTGTTTCTGACGTTCCAGTTCTAACGCCAGGGCTGTAATCACATAGTCGCGGGGTACCTCGCTGTTTATCTCCATAATTTGTTGCGGCGCTTTACTTTTTAGCCCGGCCAGGTAGTCAGCTAAAGACGGGTTGGCCATATAACAATCACTCCTATCCTTGCTTCAGTCTCGCCAATATTTTCGCAGGGGTTAAAGGCAGATCGCAAAAATTGGTGCCCAGGGCATTATTGACCGCATTTGCTACTGCCGGGGCAGCAGGTACCGTAGCAATTTCCCCCACACCCTTGGCCCCGAACGGCCCTCCTGCTTCGCCCTTCTCAACAAGAAATACCCTGACTTCCGGCATTTCCGGCGCGTTGACAACAAAGTAGTCTTTAAAACTGTCGTTTAGCGGCCTTCCCTCAGGCGTTATTTTTATTTCTTCGTATAAAGCATAACCGATGCCCATCTGCACCCCACCATGGATCTGGCCTTCCACAAAGCCAGGGTTAATTGCCTTTCCTACATCATGGACCGCTACAAAGTCAACAACCTGCACCAGGCCGGTTTCAATATCGACTTCGACTTCTGCGAAATGGGCTGCATAGGCCACCGGCAAAGCAGCCGAGCGATGGGTTGTACTAACTATGAAGTCTACCTGATTTTGTAGCATGGCAGCTGCCACTATTTCGCCATAACTCCTGGACTGAGTCTCCTGTCCCTTGACCCATATTTTACCTGCCCCTGTAGCCAGATACTCAGGAGTAGTTTTAAACAGAATAGCTGCCTGCTGCAGCAATAATTCTTTTAATTTGCGGGCTACCTTTAAGGCACAGGCGCCACCTACATAAGTATTACGGCTGGCATAAGTGCCAATATCATACAGGCCCCTTTCTGTGTCAGCTTCCATAACATTAATTAGACTTGGGTCAATCTCAAGTTCTTCTGCTACTATTTGTGCTAAAGCAGTTGTAAGCCCGCAGCCCATATCATGCAGACCGGTGTTCAAGGTCAGGCTACCATCTTCATGCATTTTTAAGCTCATGCTGGTCAAGTCCTGGTGGGCTGAAAAGTAGCTGATGGGATGTGAACCGCAGGCTACCCCGATGCCGCGGCGAAAACGCCCGTTTTTTTGTGGCCTTTCCCTTTTTTGCCACCAGCCAAATTCCCTGGCACCTGTATGCAAACAGTCCCTGACCCGGGCGTTGCCCAGGGAATGACCGCTCAAAGGGTCGCGGTCATAGGGCTGAACTAAATTTTTTAAGCGCAGCTCCACCGGGTCCAAGCCAAGCTGCCTGGCAATGTGGTCCATATGGATCTCAGTAACTGCGCATACCTGCGGTGAGCCCCAGGCCCGGTGCCCCCCTGCCACCGGGGTGTTAGTATAAACAGCCGTTGCTTTGTAATGCATGTGGGGAATGCGGTAAAGGCGAAAATGCTTTTTCCCCATAGCCCTGGCAATAACCCTGCTGTTGGCAGTGTAGGCCCCGGCGTCAATAACCGTTTCAATATCCCGGGCCAGCAGGGTGCCGTCCGCTGTAACGGCAGATTTAATTACACTTTTTGTAGCTGTCCGGGTACGGGTAGCCAGGATAGTTTCTCTTCGATCCAGTACCAGGAGTACCGGCCTGCCGGTTGCCCGGGCTAAAAAAGCGGTCAACGGCTCTAACAGGGTCTCCTGCTTGCCGCCAAAAGACCCTCCCACCGGCGCTTTTATTACTCTGACCTTGTTGAGGGGGAGCTTTAATACTTCGGCGACATTGGCCCTGACCCCGTAAACACCCTGGCAGGGAGACCAGATCGTAACTTGCCCGTCGGGGCTGCATGCTGCCAGGCAGGCATGTGTCTCCATCGCTGCATGGTGAGTTCGGGGGGTAGTAATTGTATCAGTTATAACTACTTCTGCCCCTGGCCAGACCTGCTCCGGGTCACCGACCTGGAACTCAACTTCATCCAGCAAATTACCTCCGGGGTGAATGGCCACCTGTCCCCCTTGCAAAGCTTCAAACGGATTAGTAGCCGCCGGTAACTCTTCATATTCTACCTTTATCGCTCTAACAGCCCGGGCAGCTATTGCCGCGCTTTCAGCAACGACTACCGCTATCCGGTCACCTACAAACCGGGCTTTATCGCTAAGAAGATATTCGGTTTTAGGTTCATCCTGGCCAAAATACCAGATATAACTATTGTACGGAACCTTTGGAACATCAGCGTAAGTAAAAACTTTTACCACACCTGCCATGTTTTCGGCAGCAGTAGTGTCAATCTTCTTAATCAAACCATGAGCCACCGGGCTTAACAACAATTTAGCATAAAGCATATTGGCAAGTTGCATGTCACCGGTGTAAAACATTTGCCCAGTAACCTTAAGAATAGCATCTTTGCTTGGTAAAGAATGTCCTACGTATTTTAATGCCATTAGAATACCTCCTATCAATAATTAATAGTCCTTGACCGAGCTAAATGTATGAACAAGGACTATTATATCATTTAATGCAAGGAGGCAGCTAACTTACTTTTTAAGCATGTAAGGCGCCCAGCGTTCTTCAGGATCAGGCGGGGTTAGAGAGGAGACAATCCACATAATAATCGCCCCGGCCAAAATACCTACGCCAATGGGGGGAATGCCATAAGCGCTGGTGCCTACAAATGCCTGCCAGAGGATAAAGACTATGACTCCGCCCAGGATGCAGGCCCAGGCCCCGTATACATTTGCCCGGCGCCAGTATAAGCCGAAAAGAAGAGGTATAAAGAAGGTAAGCCCCAGAACCCCAAAGGCATAGCCGGCTACAATTACCAGCATCGGCAACTCACTCATGGCCATCAATACCACTATAGCACCAATAGCTATTACTGAGATACGGCTGATTAGCAAAGTCTGGGCTTCAGTAACCTTGGGCCAGAAATTCTTGACAATATTAATGGAAATACAGGAAGAAATAATAACAATATTAGAATCAATAGTAGACATGGCTGCTGCCAGCAGGCCGGCAAAGAATAGCCCCGCAATTATGGGATGGGTATACTCCACAAACAGATAAGGCATGATCCAGTCAGTCTTCATGCCTTCAGGCATGGTAGGTACTAAAACCCGGCCGCCAACCCCGACAATATTCAAAGCAATATAAACGAAAATTAAGATTACCCAGGAATATTTGTACATTTTTAGCGCAACGCTCATGGTCCTGGAAGCCTGCATTCGCTGTAAGTACACAGGGTTGGTACCTGTACCTGGCCCTTGCACCAAGAAGGTAAAAAATAAAGCCAGGGCAGTATATGGACCCCATAACGACAGCATCGACCCCGGGACAGTTGCCTCAGCCCCTACAGCAGGGGGTGTACTAATAGTTGCTGCAGTCTGATAGATTTCCGTAATACCGCCGGCATTGATTAAAACTGCAATACAACCGATTAAACGTTTTAATATGAGTTAGTAATTTATATTCTTCATCCAAGGGCTAATTCCTTTATAAAGGTAAATATATTAACTAGGAATTCTATGTGTAATATTGTAAATATACAAACTAAGGTTAAGGCCAGCTATTTTGCCCATACTGTTAAACTTAAGGATTGTCAGTGCAACAAGCAGGGCCAGGCAAAATAACAACATTGCTAAAAAGTCAGCCTGCTTTATAGAAATATAGGCTCATCAACAAACGACTGGCCTTGGTCTGTCGATGAGCCTAATAATTTTCCTCCTTTGGCACGATTATATCTTAAACCCCTACGGCATAACTGTAATCTGCCTGCTGCCCGGTTTTATAATTGGCAGGCCCTGGCGGCACAGGGGGCAATCGTCGGGAGAGTAGGTTTCAATATCAAAGCTAATCAGGGATTTGACCGGTACGCCCAGATCAGCGCGCCC
>JAAYGJ010000239.1 GCA_012727745.1 Clostridia bacterium
ACTTTCAACAGACAGTTCCGCCCACTGCAGCAAATCTCTAGTGCCTGAATAAATGCGTAGTAACGGGTAATTGCCACAACGGCTTGCTTCATAAAGATCGTACAAATCTTGCGGACGCCGCAGCGGCACTCCTCCGGCCCCGTCCTGCAGCGGGTCCATCTCTTCCGGTCTAAAAAAGCTGGCCTGGGCATTCTGATCGGGACCGAGAGAGATAACATCTACTGCTTTGGCCTCGGCAATCTCCCGCACACCCTGCAGCGTAGCCGCGAAAGAAGGCAGGCCAAAATGGTGACGCAGCAGTGGATAAGGACGCTTGCCCTCCAGCCTCGGCAAAAGCTGATCCGCATAACGCCGGCTAACCGCCTCCTGCTCGCGTCCCTGGAGGTAAGCGACAATCTCATCAATTCCTTCCAGTCCGGAAAAAACCTGCTGAAAAACACCTGTTGCTTTAGCCGCTGCGGCAGCTGCCGGAGTACCGCCAAAAATAAGGGTTATCTCTCCTAAACCGGCCTTCTTTAGGGCTGCTGTAACCTCCCGCACCAGACCATTAACCAGTTCGGGTGTTAAACGATAGCTCAGCGCCAAAATATCGGGACGGTACTTCAGTGCCGCCTGTACAATCCCTTCCGTACCTGCTGCCGGCCCCAAAAACTCTGTTACATAGCCATTTGCTTCCGCGAGACGCAGAAAACGCAGCACCCCGGCTACATGCACATCATTGCCTAAAGGAGACCCTAAGATTTTTCTTTTTCTTTCAACCATGCTAAACCTCCTTCCATAACAAATCGCCGAATTTCAGTCGCCGACAAACCGTCAATGCCCATTTTCTCCTTTGTCCGTCCCTGCCGCCAGTAATCCTCCCCCAGCAACAGGGAGCCCAAATGTATCATCGAGCGGATGGTCGGAGTAGGCACGTCCAACAACTCGCCCAAAGCAGCGATGGGAACCAGGCCCATAGGAATATCTTCCGTAATATAACGATGGAAAAGCCCTGTCGGCGCCTTTATCCCTTTATAGCCTTGATTATTCTGGATTGCCTCATAAAGCGTCCGCCCCGCCGCATCATAGGCTACATAAAGCCAGGTGCGGGCGGTCATGGCACGAATACCCAAAGCTTCGGCCACGGCAACCCGTTCGGCGTCCATGGCCTCCAGTACTTTACTTATACTGGGTGTAACTCCGTCGGTATAAAAGTCAAAACCACCACGTGTTGCTTCTACACGCGTAGCATTTAGAATTAATAGCCCAGGGTGAAAAATAGCACCGATATTATCCAAACTTGTCTTAAGCACATTACTTCCCGACACAAATTGCGGCAGAGCAGTACGCAAAGTTTTAACAACATTTGCTGTATTATGACCAGGCAGCGCAGCCACGGGAACATTATTTTTTATCCCATAAATAGTGACCTGGGCCGGGTTGTTATTACGGGCTGTATAAATTAAGGTCTGGGCCTCGGCAATGGTAGCGTCAACACGCACACCCTTGCTGGCAACCACATGTAAAAACTCTAAAGCACCACCGGTGCGTCCCGGGTGGAGAACTACAATGTGACCGTCGCGCAAGTAGGGGGCTGCCTTCTCAGCCAACCAACTATGGGCATTGGCCGGCACTACCACCATGATCACGTCTGCCTCTGCTAAAGCTTCCTCCATATTGCTGGTTATTACTGAAAGCGGCGCAAATCCTTCCACAACCCCGTTTAAGGTGATTCCTCCGCTTTGGCGAATAGGTTCCAGTCGTTCATCGCTGCGATTATACAGAGAAACCTGAAACCCCATTAAAGCCAAATGGCCGGCCATAGCCAATCCGCCATGCCCGGCTCCCAGCACCGTAAATCGGGGGGCCTCGGGCGGCACAGCATGTACCACCGGCTGAAAAGAAAATGAATTCATTACCATACTATTACCCCCTTTCGCTAAGTAGTCCCCTTTGCCCAAGCTCAACCTTCCATCCTAAAACCCTTCCGCCATTCTTTCCCTCAAACCAGCCCGGTTAAAGCACAAGTATCCAGATATATATCCCTGCTTGAGCCTTTATCATTGGGGTTCTCGGCTATGGGAAACTCAGGCAGGGGTTATCAAGGTCTAATGCGATATAATTTTATCAAAAACATGCTGCTTTCAAAAGATGTATTTTTGTGAATTTTCAGCACAATCGTGCTCCTCTTCAGGTACTTTTCTACTCCCGCTTTTTAAAACTGAGACCTTCTCTTCCCAGGAAATTCCCTTGCCTAGTCCTTCACCCAGGCCCGCAACCCCTTCCCAGGACAAGGCCTCCTTCACCTCAGCCGGGTCGACGGCTGCGCCGGCGCCTTCCATGCCCGGGGAGGGTTAAACTGATAAAAAAGAGCCAC
>JAAYGJ010000240.1 GCA_012727745.1 Clostridia bacterium
GGGCGTGGCGGGCAGTCATGGCTAAAATCGTATCCGCACTGTGCACCATTACTGCTTCCAGACTCCGGGCCCGATGGTCTCCCAGTTCAATCCCCATTGCCGCCAACGCCTCAACAGCTGCCGGCGTAGCCGGGTCCCCTGCCCTGGCGGCAATCCCTGCCGAGGCGATAGGGATATCCAGGCCCCGCTCTGCGGCCAGGTGCTTGGCTATTGCTGCCGCCATGCTGCTGCGGCAGGTATTGCCGGTACAAACAAACAGGATGCCTGGCATCGCTACACCTCCAACAACATCAGGATACCAATGGTTATTAAAATCAAACCGCCGAATATCTCAGCTCTAGCGCCCAGGTAATCCCCCAGGCACTGGCCGACCAGAAAACCTAAAGCCGTCATTAAAGCAGCAATGAATCCCATCGTCAGAACTGTTAAAGGGAGATTAACGCTGATTGCTCCCAAGCCAAAACCCACACTCAGGGCATCCAGGCTAACGCTGCCGGCCATAAGGGCTATTGCTCCCAGGCCGCCAATAACACCGACCTGCCCTGGAACTGCGCACAGTATCTTAGACGCCAGGCCCCCTGCTTCCCGCCGTTCTATAAAAGCTTCTCGCAGCATCAAACCGCCAATGGCTGCTAAAAGCACAGCCCCGATTATAGCCGCCAGCCGCCCCAGCAGGCGCCCCATGAGCAGGCCTAAATAAAGTCCGGCAAGGGGCATGATAATATGAAAAAAACCTACTATGGCGGTGAAATACACCGCCCGGCTGCCCCGCAAGCCTCCCAGAGCCAAGCCAGCAGCCAGCGAAAAAGCGTCGGTGCCCAGGGCTACTGCCACCATAATTACGGCCAGCGGCTCCATCCAACTGCCTCCATTATACCCTGATGATACGATTTGCTGAAGATTTGCGCAGACGGTTCATAATCGCCAGACCAAGACCTTCTTCGGCAACAGCTTCGGCCAGAATAATGTCAATATGATAGCGGTCGCAGTTTCGTAAGGCGCTAAAAAGATTAGCCGCAATGCTGTCCAGCCGGGAACGGCTACCTAAAACTGCGAGATAGTCAGGTCTGGGATCTTCCCGGTAAGCTGCAGCCGTTTCGGTGGTAGCGAGGACTGCTACCCGGCAGCCCTTTTGCTGCCAGGCTGCTACCAAGGCGCGTATCCTGGCGGTCACCCGCGTCAACTCGCCGGCAACCAGGAAAAGCTCTCCCTGAGGGGCATAATGCCGGTATTTTAATCCCGGTGCCCGGGGCGCTGTTACCTGCTGCTGTTGCTGCAGTGCCGGGTCTAGCATTACCTTCCCCAGCACAGCCTCCAGGCTTTCTTTAGTTACCCCTCCAGGTCTTAAAATCATCGGCACCGGGGTGGTCAGGTCCAACACTGTTGACTCCACACCTACGTCTGCCGGCCCGGCATCAACTACAGCGTCTATTTTGCCACCCATATCCCGCAATACATGATGCCCGGTAGTAGGGCTGGGGCGGCCGGAAATATTGGCACTGGGAGCGGCAATGGGGAGGTGTGCCACCCGGATAAGGGCCCGGGCCACCGGGTGGGAAGGCATACGGATACCTACTGTGTCCAACCCGGCCGTTACAACATCAGGAATAATCTCGCTGCGCGGCAGGACCAGGGTCAACGGCCCCGGCCAAAAATGGTGCGCCAGCAGCCTGGTCCGGGGCGGAATATAAGCCACCAGCTTTTTTAGGTCGCGAAAGCTGGCTATATGGACTATCAGGGGGTTGTCGGCCGGGCGGCCTTTAGCGTAGAAAATCCGCCTTACCGCCCTGCTGTCCAGAGCATTGGCCCCCAGGCCGTAAACAGTCTCTGTGGGGAAAGCCACCACTCCGCCCCGGGACAATATCTTTGCCGCCAGGCGAATTTTTTGCAAATTAGGCACGTGAGGGTCCATCTTTATGTATTTAGTAAGCTTAGCCGCAGTCATATAATCACCTCAACCTCCCTCCCGGAACCATTAGAAGCTAACGATAGGCCAGCAAACAACGGTCGCGGCCGCCATAATCGGAGAGCACCGCCAGGTCGCGGTAAGCTCCTGTTGCTGCCGCCAGCTCGCGAACAGCCTCCCCCTGATTATAGCCTATTTCTAAGGCCAGGAACCCCCCCTTTTTTAACAGCGGCGCTGCCTGAGGCAGGATTCTGCGGTAAGCATTCAAACCGTCAGGCCCACCATTCAGGGCCTGGCGGGGTTCAAACTGTACTTCTACAGGTAGCCTGTCCAAATCCTCAGCAGCTATGTAAGGGGGATTGGCTGTAATCACGTCAAACTTTAATCCTTTCAGGGGAGCTAAGTAATCACCCTGGATAAAAACAACCCGCTCTGCCAGGCCCAACCTGGAGGCGTTTTGGCGAGCAACTGCTAGGGCAGCAGCGCTGATATCGGTAGCATAAAAAAAAGAACAGGGCAGGTAATGGGCCAGGCTTAAAACGATGGCCCCGCTACCGGTGCCACAATCGGCAATGCTGTAGTTACCGCTGTCCTGCAGCCGCTGCAGAACAGCAGTAACTACAATTTCCGTATCCTGACGGGGGATTAAAACCGCCGGGTTGACTGTAAACTCCAGGGACATAAACTCCTGCTTTCCGGTTAGATACTGCAGCGGGTAGCCGCCGGCACGTCGTTCCACCGCCTGCCAAAATCTCAACACTGTTGCTGCCGCCAGTTCTTCCTCCAGGCGGGCCAATAATTGGGGCCGGGAATAACCGCTGGCCCAGGCCAGCAGGACTTCCGCCTCCAAGCGGGGCTGGTCTAGGCCCGCTGTTGCAAACCGCCGGGCTGCTGTCCTTAGTGCTTGTTGCAGGGTCACCTCAAGCCTCCAGTCTCTTTAGTCTTTCTGCCTGTTCAGTAGTAACCAGGACGTCAATGATCTGGTCTAATTCGCCCTCGAGCACAGTATCCAGGTGATGTAAGGTCAAGCCAATACGGTGGTCGCTGACCCGATTCTGGGGATAATTATAAGTCCGGATCCGCTCGCTACGGTCACCGCTGCCTACCTGGGAACGCCTTTCGGCAGCCAACTCACCTTCCTGCTCGGCACGGGCCATATCCAGCAGGCGAGCCCGCAGGACTTTGAGCGCTTTTTCTTTATTTTTGAGCTGGGATTTTTCATCCTGGCAGGATACTACCAGCCCGGTGGGCAAATGGGTAACCCGCACCGCTGAATAAGTGGTATTTACCGACTGGCCGCCGGGACCGCTGGAACAAAAGATATCAATTCGCAAGTCTTCCGGCTTAATCTCTACGTCTATTTCTTCCGCTTCCGGCAATACAGCCACAGTTGCCGTAGAAGTATGGATGCGGCCGCCGGACTCAGTAGTGGGGATACGCTGCACCCGGTGGACACCGCTCTCAAACTTCATACGGCTGTAAACGCCCTGGCCCTCGATCTGGAAGATGATTTCTTTAAAGCCTCCCAGTTCGGTAGGATGGGAGCTGATTATTTCGGTGCGCCAGCGTTTTTTTTCCGCATAGCGCTGGTACATACGAAAAAGATCGCCGGCAAACAGGGCTGCCTCTTCGCCGCCGGCACCGGCCCTGATTTCCATAATGCAACCCTTTTCATCATCGGGATCTCTGGGCAGGAGCAAAATTTTTAGTTCCTGCTCCAGCTTTTCTATCTCTTGGCTGAGGCGTTCAATCTCAGCCTGCAAGTACTCTTTAAACTCTGCGTCCTTTTCCGCCGCCAGCATAGCTTGCCCTTCGGCTAATTCTGTCTTTAGCTGACGGTAACGGCGAAAGGTGGTAACTATATCTTCCAGGGCAGCATGGGCCCGGGCATGTTTCTGCAGTTGGTTCGGATCTTTTATGACCTCAGGATCGCTCATAGCCCGGCCCAGCTCTTCATATTTAGTTTCCAGCTGCTCTAGCTTCTCCAACATCCTGTCTCACCTCTTGTTCGCAACCCTCGTCCCGGACTGCCATCAGGGCTGCCAGGGCAACCTCAAGCATATCCTCATCAGGTTCCCGGGTCGTTAATTTTTGCAGCCACAGGCCCGGGGCAGCTATAGCCCGGACTATGGGGACATGGAAGTGACGTCCGGTAAACTTCAATAACTCATAGGCCAGGCCGGCCACAAGCGGCAACAAGGCCAGCCGGGAAGCCATGCGCCAAATAATACCGCCGTGACTCACCAGCGTAAACAACACAATTGTTAAAGCTACTACTATTAACAGGAAACTGGTGCCGCAACGGGGATGAAGGGTTGAATAAGCCTTTATATTAGCTATATTTAAGTCTTCCCCTGCTTCCAGGGCATTAATTACCTTATGCTCCGCGCCGTGATACTGGAAAACCCGCTGGATATCCTGCAGACGGCCAATCAGCACTATATAAACTACTAGTAAAAGCAAGCGCAGCAGGCCCTCAACAACATTCTGCCACACAATTGATAATTTATTTTGCAGCAACCATCCCGCTCCGGCCGGCAGGAGTACAAAAATGCCAATGGCAAAAGCCAGAGCAATGGTCACAGTCAAAACCAGATCTCTGGTAGTTAATTCCTCTTCTTCCTCGTCCAGAGCGTGGTTGGCTGAAAAAGTCAGATAACGGATGCCTATGATCAGGGATTCGAATAAGGCCACAACCCCCCGCAACAGGGGCAGTTTCAAGAAAGGAAAACGGTTGGTGATAGACTTATTTACTTCCGTTTCTACCAGCACGGTTCTGTCCGGTTTTCTGATGGCTACTGCTGTTTTTTTCGGCCCCCGCATCATGACGCCTTCAATAACCGCCTGGCCACCATAAACAGCCGGCGGCGCTGCCTGCAATAGGAAAAAGCAGAGCTCGCGGCTCCGCCTTTTGATCCTAGCGCCCATACTTCCGCCGGAAACGCTCAATGCGCCCACCGCGTTCAACCACCCTTTGCCGGTTACCAGTATAAAAGGGATGGCACTTGGAACAAATCTCTACCCGCATTTCTTTTTTCGTGGAACAGGTCTCAATAACATTACCACAGGCACAGGTAATGCGTGCGGGCTGGTATTGGGGATGAATGTCAGGCTTCACGGTTTGTTTTCACCTCCAAACAAAACAATCAAACTAGTTCAGTATAACATGAAAACAAAGCCCTTGCAAAGATTAATTACCCTGGCTTAGACTATACTGCTATTCAGTCTGTTATTTTGCCGACCATTTTGAATCCTGTAAAGGTTTGAGTTCCAGTTCGGGATGACTGTAAATATAACATTCATCTTTTAAAGCCTCGCGCATCTGGGCCAGCCTTGTTTCGCCGGATAAATGTCCCCAGCGGACACGGAAGTAGGCCTGCATGGCAACCCGCAGAGCTTCCATAACCAGTTCATAAAGACGCGTGCAACCCTCCGGGCCGCCAACACGCCCAGAAACAGTGCGCCAGACACCGGCAGCAACTTTAACCCCGGTCAGGCCCTCCATCAGGCCTATTGTATCAGCACAGCGGTCAAAAGGCGAGCGGATAAAACGACCCCGGGCAGCTGTTATGGTAAGGGTGCTGATCTCAATCTCCAGACAAAGCTCAATTTCGTGATGATTGTCATCCAGTTTAATTTCTACCAGTATGGTATCATCGTCCCGTAAAACAGCCCGGGATTTTATCTTGCGTTGAAATATTTCCATATTCGCAGCCCCTGGTAACTCTAATAACATTTATTTTAATATTCGCTATCAAAAGCGCCATTCCCTTTTTATATAAAAAAGCGACATTGCCTGGCTTCACCAGGAGCAAGTCGCTCTTTAAAGCCGGGACGGATGAGCAGTCTTGGCGCCAACTAAGCAGGTTGCGCCCTCTGTTATCAAGAGCCGCCATCCCTTCCCTTATACAACAATATTGCCGGCAGTTTATAAACTGCTCAAGAAACGTTCTGGATTAACTGCTTTATTGTTTTCTCTAACTTCGAAGTGAAGATGGGGACCGGTAGTTCTACCTGTACCGCCAACTTCAGCGATAGGTTGCCCCTCCTGCACATAGTCGCCTACATTTACCAGATTGCGGGAATTATGGGCATAAATAGTTTCCAGGCCATTACCGTGCTCCAATTTGACAATACGACCATATATGTCGTTAAACCAGCCCGAAAATACTACTTTGCCCGCTAGGACCGCTACAATTTTATCACCTACTTCACCGGCAATATCCAGCCCATGGTGGAATTCATCTCCCCGCCAGCCAAACGCGGAAGTAATACTGCCAACCAGCGGCCAGATAAACGAACCCGGCAGGAAACTGCGCGAAGCAGGTATGCTCTCAGGCCGCCTCGTCGCCAGGGCCGGTGAGCCCGGTATGGTTAGCACTGTTCCTATCTGTAGCCTTCTGGCTTCGACAATGCCATTGGCTGCTGCTAGCCTGGAAGCACTAACTCCATAACGGCGGGCAATATCCCAGAGGGTATCGCCAGCGGCTACAACATAACGTTTTTCTTGCTCATAGGGCAATACCAGAAACTGGCCAGGCACCAGTTCAGCATCGGCTTCCAGGTAATTCATTGCCGCTACCAGGTCCGGGTCTGTCTGGAAGCGGTGAGCAATGCGCTCCAGGCTGTCGCCTGCTTCAACCTGGTAAATGCGAGTATAATCGTTAAGCCGAGCATTTAGTTCTTGGTAAGTATCAGCAGACAGAACACTTGCCACCTGCTGTAAATCGTCGATGAAGGCTGCTTGTGCCGTATTAAAGGTAAACAAGCTGCCAAATAGCAAGAAACACCCGCAGGCCAAACTTGCCGCCATCTTTATTGCCAGCATTTGAGTCACTCCTATCTTGTTGTTGGCATAAGTTGGCTTCTTTCCCATTTAGCCTTTATTCTAGCCATAATTAAGCAGCAATATACTTGTTGCAAAAAGCAGGAGGCAAGAAACAAGAGGGAGGGACAGGAAAAACCCAGCGCAAAGCACTGAGCTAGCACTAAAGGTTATAAACAGCGTGCCTTTTTATAAGGGACTGCGATTAGCGGGAGCATAAGCGTTATAATAGTGGAAAGTGTAAAAAATCAGTTTTCGCGGGGGAAAAGGTTGGGGAGGGCGCGGATAAGGTCCTGGTTATGCCTGGTCTTTTTGAGAGCCTCAATTAAGAGTTCGGTTACTTCCACCGACGACAGGTTGTTAGTTACCCGCCGGAAATTCCAGACCAGCTCAAGTTCTTCTGGCGTCAGCAGTAATTCTTCCCGCCTGGTACCGGAACGCTTGACATCAATCGCCGGGAAGATACGCCTTTCTGCCAGTTTGCGGTCCAGGATAAGCTCCATGTTGCCGGTACCTTTAAATTCCTCAAATATAACCTCATCCTTGCGGCTGCCTGTCTCAATCAGGGCTGTAGCTACTATAGTCAGGCTGCCGCCTTCTTCCACCTTGCGGGCAGCGCCAAAAAAACGTTTTGGCTTATAAAGAGCGGTAGGATCAACGCCACCGGAGAGGGTACGACCGCTGGGGGGGACAACCAGATTATGGGCACGGGCCAGGCGGGTAATGCTGTCCAGGAGAACGACCACGTCTTTTTTATGTTCTACCAGACGTTTGGCCCTTTCCAGTACCATGTCAGCAACTTTGACATGGTTTTCAGGCAGTTCATCGAAAGTGGAGCTAATCACTTCACCCCGTACAGAACGTTCAATATCAGTTACTTCCTCGGGACGTTCATCAATAAGTAAAATCATCAGCTCCACCTGGGGATAATTGGTAGTAATGGCATTGGCAATTTTTTTAAGTAAGATTGTTTTACCGGCTTTAGGAGGCGATACGATCAGCGCCCGCTGCCCTTTACCCAGGGTGCTGATAAGATCGATCATGCGATTGGCAATATCCCCATTGTCAACCTCCAGGGTATAGCGTTCATATGGGTAGATAGGCGTCAGGGCATCGAAATGGAGCCGTTCCGGAGAGGTATCAGGGTTTTCGCCGTTAACATTTTCGACCCGCAGCAGGGCAAAAAAACGTTCATTATCTTTAGGCGGGCGCACCAGGCCTGCTACCCTGTCGCCGGTACGCAGGTCAAAGCGCCGGATCTGGGAAGGTGAAATGTAAATATCGTCGCCGCTGGGAACATAGCCGAAGGGGCGTAAAAAACCGTAGCCATCAGGCATTATTTCCAGAATGCCCTGAGCCTGCAGCGTTTCTTCTCTGGCCTGCTCCTTTTTTTCTTTCTGCTCCTTCTGGGCCAGGGCCTTGCTTATTTCAAAGATCAGCTCTTTTTTACGCAAGCGGGAATAACCGCTCAGCTCAAGCTCCCTGGCCAAGCGGTAAAGCTCCACCATATTTTTACTTTCCAGCTCAGAAATATTCAAACTTGTAACCTCCAAAAAGTTATAACAGGGGAAAATATTATTTTGGCGTTAATTTTTGCCAATCGGCTTGAAATTTTGCCAGGCCAACGTCGGTAAGGGGGTGTTTTAGCATTTGCAGGATAATTTTATAGGGAACGGTGGCGATATCGGCACCGAGAAGGGCCGCTTTCAGGACGTGAAGAGGATGGCGGATACTGGCGGCTATAACCTGGGTCTTAAAACCATACTGGGCAAAAATCGGGACAATGTCAGCAACTACCTGCAGGCCGTCATGGCCCACATCATCCAGTCGGCCAACAAAAGGGCTAACGTAAGTCGCCCCTGCCAGAGCGGCCAGCAAGGCCTGGTTGGCAGAAAAAACCAGGGTGACATTGGTTTTTATTCCCTCGGCAGCCAGGGCTTTGGTTGCTTTAAGCCCTTCTGCCGTCATGGGTATTTTGATAACAATGTTTGGGTGGATTGCTGCCAGTTCCCGTGCCTCTTCGATCATGGCGCCAGCTTCGGTACTTATTACCTCAGCGCTGATGGGCCCGTCCACAATGGCAACAATTTCTTTTATAACCTGGTGAAAATCCCTGCCTTCGCGGGCAATTAATGAGGGATTGGTAGTTACACCTGCAATTATACCCAGATCATTGGCTGCTTTAATCTCATCAATATTAGCCGTGTCGATAAAGATTTGCATAATCGTCCTCCTATGTTAAATAGATGTGAAAATGAAGGCCCTCTTGCGGCAATCCTGTCCATATCAAGAGAGTATTGTTTTCAAGCTATCACGGTGCGCTCCGCGCGACGTAATTCCGTTAAAAAAACTATTCACCACCCGGAATTAAAATCCTGCTCCCAAAGGTAAATTTATGCAACTAAAAAGCCCCGGCGGTATATGCCGCAGGACTTTTCTCCTCAGCCCCCGGGTTATAATTCTTTTTTCAGACGAAATGTAGGGCAGACCGGGCAAGAGCCTCCAGTTACCTGTCTTATCGGCTTTAGCTATAGGTTTTTCAGTCGCAAATAAGACTATACTGTATGAGAGGTGAAAAATGAGAAATGGAAGCGGTAAACAGTTTTTATTGACCGCGGAAAACTCGTATTTTATGACGGATAACGCCGGTAATAGCTTCCCGCGCCGGGCCTAAAACTTTACGGGGATCAATCTCTTCCGGCACCTCTTGCAAGAAATGGCGCACTGCTTCCACAAAAGCGATGCGAATATCCGTATCGATATTAATTTTGCGTACCCCCAGTTTTACTGCCCGGCGGATATGGTCATCGGGCACGCCGGAGGAACCATGCAAAACAAGGGGAACAGGGACAGCTCTGGCGATAGCCTCCAGGCGCTCGAAATCCAATTCAGGAGCACCCTGATAACGCCCGTGGGCTGTACCAATTGCTACCGCCAGGGCATCAACTCCTGTCTCCTCCGCAAATAGGCGGGCTTCCTCGGGGTCCGTCATGGTGGCCTCCCGGGCAGAAACACTTACCTGGTCTTCCGTACCGCCAATACGTCCCAATTCCCCTTCTAC
>JAAYGJ010000241.1 GCA_012727745.1 Clostridia bacterium
CTTTTATGGTAGAAATGCAGGAGGTTGCCAACATCATAAATAATGCCAGCGAGAATAGCCTTATTATCTTAGATGAAGTAGGGCGCGGCACCAGTACCGCTGATGGCTTGAGCATTGCCAGGGCTGTTACCGAATATATTCACGACGTAGTTGGTGCCCGCACCCTCTTTGCCACCCACTACCATGAACTGGTTTCTCTGGAAGGAGAACTGGCTGCAGTAAAAAATTATTGTGTTGCCGTATTAGAGAAAGGCGAAGACATTGTTTTTTTGCGGACGATTAAACCGGGTAGCAGCGACAAGAGCTATGGGCTTCAGGTTGCCCGCTTGGCCGGTTTGCCGCCCTCGCTGCTCAATAAAGCCCGGGAATATCTCGAACAATCACCAAAAATGATGCCTTTACAGCAGACGAAAAAAGAGCCAAAAACAACTCAGTTTAGTAGCGCAGAGAAACAGGTCTTGCAGGAATTGAATAACTTTAATTTAATGGCGGCTACACCTCTGGAAGCAATGGAAAGAATCTACCACTGGCAGCTAATGCTTAAGCAGGGGCCGCGGGTTGTCAAAAAGAGTGGGTGATATTTTGCTTATGCAAAAAAGAAGTATAGTAATCCTGGACAGCTCCACTGCTGAGCAGATTGCTGCCGGGGAAGTAGTGGAAAGGCCGGCTTCAGTCGTAAAAGAGCTGGTGGAAAACTCACTGGACGCCAATGCCCGCCATATTACCATTGAGGTTGAAGGTGGCGGCCTGAGGCTATTACGTGTTCGCGATGATGGTTCAGGGATAGATAAGGAAGAAGTGCCGTTGGCTTTTGCCCGCCATGCTACCAGTAAAATACGCCAGGCGCAAGACCTAGCGGCTATCAAGACTCTTGGCTTCAGGGGTGAAGCCTTACCCAGTATTGCAGCCGTAAGTCGGGTTGAGATGGAAACCCGCACAGCAGGAAGCTTAACTGGAACGAAAGTCAAGATTGCGGGCGGAGAACTTAATGAAATTGTTGAGACAGGCTGTCCTCCCGGTACTGTAGTAACGGTTACCGACCTCTTTTATAATACCCCGGCCCGGCGGCGCTATATGAAAAAACCTGCCGTAGAAACAAGGGCCGTTGCCGTAACGGTTGAAAAGCTGGCTTTGGCCCATCCGGACGTTGCCTTTAATTTAAGTCTGGACGGCAGGCGTTCGTTGCTTACTCCTGGTGACGGTGATTTGCGGGCAGTAATAGCTGCGCTTTACGGATTGGAAACCGGGCGGGAGTTGTTGCCGGTCCAGGGTTCGAACCAGGAATGGCAGCTACAGGGTTTTATCTCGCCTCCCTGGATGCATCGTTCCAGCCGCAGTCATCAGACCATTATTGTCAACGGCCGTTACATTTATAACCGTTCTTTGACACAGGCGCTGGAAAGCTGTTACCGGGCCATAATTCCTAATGGTCGCCATCCTCTTTTTATCTTGCATTTATTTTTAGAGTCCGAGTTAGTTGATGTTAACGTACATCCGGCAAAAATGGAGGTACGTTTTCAACAGGAGTACGAACTGACACGGCAAATAGCAGCTGAAGTTAAAAAAGCTCTGCTAAAGCCAGGGGTTGTTGCTCCGGTGACCGGGGCGCAGCTGGTTAAAAAGCAGAAAGAAGTGCCCCGAATTCAGCAGAGTTTTAGTTTTCAAAGGCAGGAGCAAAAAGCCCAGGCCTGGGGAGATTATATCCTAAAAGAAACTGGACAAAAAGAGGAACTTTTGAAAGAAGAAGGGATTGGCAGTTCATCCAGCTGGTCGGCCGGGCCAGCTGAGGATTACCCCCGGGCTGTACCAGAAAGCGTCAACGAGCAGGGTCTCCCTCCTTTAAGATTAGTGGGGCAGATTTTTGGCACTTATATTCTGGCGGAAGCTAAAGATGGGCTGTACATAATTGACCAGCATGCTGCCCATGAACTGTGTCGTTTTGTCAAGCTGCAAAGTAAAGCCGACGTTGCCAGCTGGCCGGGGCAAATGCTGGAGCCCCCTGTAACCCTGCAGTTGTCGCCAGCCCAGACAGTAAAACTGGTTGAACAGATTGTGACCTTGAGGGATTTAGGCTTTATCTTGGAAAACTTTGGTGGCAACACTTTTCTCTTGCGCTCCCTGCCTGTGGGTGTGCCGCCGGACAAAGGGAAAGAGGTTCTGGTGGATTTTTTGGAAGGGAGTTTTTTGCCAGCTCCAGAGAGGCTGCTGAAGTTAATTGCCTGTCATGGAGCTATCAAAGCGGGAGAACAATTAAGCAGGCCTGAAATGGAGCAGCTCTTGGATGAACTACGGCATGTACCTCGTCCCTATACCTGCCCCCATGGCCGCCCAGCAGTTGTACGCCTGGAGCGGGCACAGCTGGCTCACTTTTTTAAGCGGACAGGTGAAAAGTAATGGCAAGTGAAAATAACAGTCATAAAAAAGCGGTGGCAGCTATTATAGGGCCTACTGCCACCGGAAAGTCGGAGATAGCTTTAGCAGTTGCTGCGGCCCTTAAAGGGGAAATTATTTCGGTAGATTCGGTTCAGGTATACCGGGGCATGGATATTGGGACAGCTAAATTGTTACCACAGGAGCGGGTAGGGCCGGACGGGAAACCGATAAGGCACCATATGCTAGATATAGTTGACCCTGACCAGCCTTTTAGTGTAGCTGACTATCAAAGGATGGCCAGGGATATTATTGACACTATTCACCGGCGAGGTAATTTGCCGTTGCTGGTAGGAGGGACTGGCCTTTATTACCAGGCGGTCGTAGATCCTTACTTTTTTACTGCCATGCCGGCCAACAGCGAGACCCGGCAGCAGCTTGTCGCTTTGGCCAGGAAGTACGGCAATAATTATCTTCATGAACGGCTCCAAACTGTTGATCCGGAGGCAGCCCGGCGGATCCATCCCAATGACCGCCGCCGGCTGGTTCGGGCCCTGGAAACATATATTTTGACCGGGCGGCCTATTTCTACAGCCCTGCTTTTGCGCCGGCAGCAAGAACCTCCTTACCGCCTGGCAGCAATAGGTCTTACAATGCCCCGCCAGGAACTATACCAACGCATTGAAGAACGGGTAGATAAAATGATAGCCCAGGGGTTAGTGGCTGAAGTACGGCAACTGCTGAAACAATACGATTACTATCTGCCTGCCTTGCAGGCCCTGGGTTATCGGGAAATTGGCGCTTATTTGCGTGGTGAAACAAGCTTTGAAGAGGCGGTGGTATTGCTTAAACGTAATACCCGGCGCCTGGCCAAAAGACAGCTTACATGGTTCAGGCGGGACCAACGCATATTCTGGCTAGAGTTAGAAGGTAAAAAGAAAGGGGAAATAACGACGTTTATTATTGATTATTTCAGAGAACAATTGCTATTAGGCCAAAATAAGGTTATACTAAAAACAAAAAATGCCAGCCTGGAGGGTAAAAAAAATGAGTAAATCTTCGGTGAACCTGCAGGATTTGTTTTTAAATGCATTGCGCCGCGACAATACCCCGGTTACTATTTATCTCGTTAACGGTTTTCAGCTCAAAGGGTTAGTAAAAGGTTTTGATAACTTTACGGTAATTTTAGATAGCGAGGGCAAACAACAAATGATTTACAAACATGCTATTTCTACAATTGCGCCAGCACGACCGGTTAACCTGATGGTTGAAAACAAGGCTGAAGTAAATTAACCCAAAGGGGCTAAAGATTGACAGCAAGGGAGTATTATGCTAAAGTTGATATGAACTGTGGTATAATTTAATATAGCCTGGATGAGGGGTACGGGAGAAACGAGGACTTTTACTTCGTACCGAAGAAGCAAGCTTGTGTCTTCCCGAGGCATAAGTGAAACTTTCAGGTTAAAGGACCGTATCCTGACAAGCTCTGGAAAGTTGTATAACGCCAACGGGGCAAACCTGGTGACAGGTGAATCTCTCAGGTCAGCGACAGAGCATGGGTTTCTATTTTCCATGTTCTGTTTTATTATGTTGGTCCAATACTGATTATTGCAACTAATGCAAAAAAGGAGGGAGTAAAGGTATAAAGCAGTATACGTTAGAAAGGTGGGTAAGATAATACTGCTAAATAGGACTAAAATGTGGAGGTTGAAGATATGGGCTTGCAAAGAACGCCGTTATACTCAATGCACCAAAAGTACCACGGCAAAATGATCGATTTTGGAGGCTGGGAACTGCCGGTTGAGTATAGAGAGACAGGGATAATTGCCGAACATCATCAGGTGCGCAAACAGGCCGGGTTATTTGATGTTTCCCATATGGGTGAGATTGCGGTAAGGGGAGAAAAAGCAGAAAGCTTTATTCAGCAACTGGTCACCAATGATATTAGCGGCCTTAAGGAAAACCAGATTTGTTATACCCCGATGTGCTACCCCGACGGCGGCTGTGTTGATGATTTATTGATATACAAGTATTCAGCGGAAAACTTTTTAATTGTCGTAAATGCCGCTAATACTGACAAAGACTTTGCTTGGATGAGGGAACATAAGCCAGCAGCCGGTGTTTCGCTAGATAATATGTCTGCGTCCTATGCCCTGCTTGCCCTGCAGGGGCCACTGGCGCAGGATATTCTCCAGAATATTTGTAATGTCAATTTGCAAACAATAAAATATTATTGGTTTTTACCTTCAGTCAAGGTTGCAGGTTATGACTGTATCGTTTCCCGTACCGGCTATACCGGTGAAGATGGTTTTGAGCTATTTGTGGCACCTGAGCATGCCGCGGATCTCTGGGAAGCAATCATAACGGCAGGTCGGGGTGCTGTACTTCCCGCTGGCCTGGGGGCACGGGATACTTTGCGATTTGAGGCTAAGCTTCCCCTTTACGGACATGAACTTGATGAGGATATCAGCCCTCTGGAAGCTGGCCTTGGCCGCTTTGTTAAGCTAGATAAGGATTCCTTCATTGGCAAGGAAGCATTGTTAAGGCAGAAGGAAAGAGGATTGCAGCGCATACTGGTGGAATTGGAAATGATTGGACGGGGTATACCCCGCTCTCATTATGAAATATTTGTCAATGGGCAAAATATAGGTTGGATAACCAGTGGCGGTTTTGCGCCAACGCTAAATAAAAATATTGGCTTAGCCTTGGTTAAAAAAGAATATGCCAATCCCGGGCAGGAATTGGATGTTATGATCCGTAATAAACCTGTTAAGGCTTGCGTCGGAAAGGGTATTTTCTACCGGCGCTCACGATAAAATAAAACGAATAGGAGAGAGGCAAGATGAAAGTCAAAGCAGATTATTACTATAGCGAAGAACACGAATGGGTCAGGGTGGAAGGTGATCTGGCTTACATTGGCATAACTGATTATGCCCAGCACCACCTGGGAAATACTGTTTTTGTGGAACTTCCAGAAAACGAGAGTGAATTTGCAGCAGGTGAGGTTATCGGTGTAATCGAATCAGTAAAAGCGGTTGCTGATATGCATACCCCCGTATCCGGGACTGTAACCGCAATCAACGAAGAACTGGAAGATAGTCCGGAGCTACTTAATGAAGATCCTTACGGGCATTATATTGCTGTCTTAAAGATGACTAATCCTGAAGAGCTTAAAGCCCTTATGAACAGCGAGCAGTATGCAGCTTTTTGCGAGCAACAGGAGGAATAAGGCGCGGCAAATCTGAAGGAGGAGGAGTTTATGAACTACGTGCCCAACCCGCCCTGGGTGGTACAACAGATGCTGGAATCTATGGGCCTGGCAAGCGTAGAGGATCTTTTCCGTGACATCCCGGAGGAATTAAAACTTAAAAGAGAACTTAACCTGGCTGCCCCTCTGGCTGAACTGGAATTACGCCGGGAATTAAGTGCCTTAGCTGCTAAAAATTTAAATGTAGATACTTATCCGTGTTTTCTAGGAGCCGGGGCTTATGACCACTACATCCCGGCAGTAGTCGAACAGATGTTGCTACGTTCGGAATTTTATACTGCTTACACGCCTTACCAGCCTGAGATCAGTCAGGGTATTTTGCAGGCTATTTTTGAATATCAAACAATGATTTGCAATCTGACTGGAATGGATGTTGCCAACGCTTCTGTTTATGACGGAGGCAGCGCCCTGGCTGAAGCTTGTTCCCTGGCCTGCGATGTTACACGTCGCAAAAAAATACTTGTACCCGAGACAGTAAATCCAAGATATAGTGAGGTTGTCAGGACATATGCCCTGGGAGAAAAGATGGAGGTTATCCCGGTTTCATGTCAGGAAGGTGTAGTAGATGCCGGAGCTATTGCTGCCCTCATAGATGATCAAACTGCAGCAGTAGTAATTCAGCATCCCAATTTTTACGGCAATCTGGAAGTTGAACTGGAGAAGATCGGGCAGGCTATACATGCTCATAAAAGCTTGTTAGTGATGGCGGTTGACCCCATATCGCTCGGGATCCTGAAACCTCCAGCTGCCTGGGGAGCGGATATAGTTGTGGGTGAAGGCCAGTCCCTGGGCAATTCATTGAGCTTTGGCGGACCTTATTTAGGATTTTTTGCTACTACCCAGAAACTAATGCGCAAAATTCCAGGGAGACTGGTAGGCGAAACAGTAGACCTGGACGGCAAACGTGCTTTTGTTCTTACCTTGCAGGCCCGGGAACAGCATATCCGCAGAGAAAGGGCGAGCTCCAACATCTGTTCTAATGAAGCCCTTTGCGCCCTGGCGGCTACCATTTACCTTACTGTGGTGGGCAAGCAAGGAATCAAAGCAGTAGCCAAGCGCTGTCACCAGTTAGCCTGTTATGCGAAACAACAGTTTGTTAAAGCAGGTTTCAAGCTAAAGTATAATCAGCCTTTCTTTAAAGAATTCGCAGTAGCGGTTAATGATCCGCAGGCCGCCAATGCTGCTCTCTTACAGGCAGGGATTATCGGCGGTTATGAGCTTAATGATGCTTTGTTGTTTGCCTTTACGGAAAAAAGAACCTGTGCCGAAATTGATCGGCTGGTGGCAGCGCTGGGAGGGATGGAGCGTGAGTAAGCTCAGTTTTGAAAAGAGCGTTGCAGGAGCCAGTGCATTTTCATTACCCCGCTGTGATATTCCGCCGGAAGCCGTTACCGTAGAAATACCGCAGAACTTCCTGCGGGAGGAGGACCCTTTGCTGCCTGAACTTAGCGAGGTAGAAGTAGTACGCCACTTCACAGAGCTTTCCGGTAGGGCTTACGGGGTTGATAACGGCTTTTATCCTTTGGGTTCATGCACCATGAAGTACAACCCCAAGATTAATGAATGGGCGGCCCGTTTACCCGGCTTTGCCAACATCCATCCTCTGCAGCCACAGGATACTGTTCAGGGTGCTTTACAGTTGATGTACGAGTTAGAAGAAATGCTTTGCGAAATTACAGGCATGGACAGCTTTTCCCTGCAGCCTGCAGCTGGTGCCCACGGCGAAATGACCGGCGCCATGATAATTAAGGCCTACCACAACAGCCGCCAGGATTACAAACGCAAAAAAATGATTGTTCCTGATTCTTCTCACGGCACCAATCCTGCTACTGCCAATATGCTTGGCTTTGAGATTGTACAAGTCAAGTCGGATGAACGGGGTCTAGTTGACCTTGCGGATCTCCGTTCTTTGGTCAATGACGAGATTGCCGGGTTGATGTTAACAAATCCTAACACGTTAGGACTTTTCGAGGAAGATATCCAGCAAATTGCAGAGATTATCCACGCTGCTGGCGGCCTTTTATACTATGACGGTGCCAATGCGAACGCCATTATGGGTATTACCCGCCCAGGAGATATGGGTTTTGATATCTGTCACCTTAACCTGCACAAGACTTTTGGGACCCCTCACGGTGGCGGCGGACCTGGCTCAGGTCCAGTCGGGGTAAAAAGTTTTCTGGCTGACTTTTTACCGGTCCCGGTAATTGAAAAACAGGGCAGCAAGTATATCTTAAACTATAACCGTCCGCTATCAATCGGTAAAGTGCATTCTTTCTATGGCAACTTCGGTGTAGCAGTCAAGGCTTATACCTATATCAAAGCTCTGGGCAAGACGGGACTTAAGGAAGCCTGTGAGAATGCAGTCCTCAACGCTAATTACCTTCGTACCAAACTGACAGATCACTATGATATTCCTTATAACCGCCTGTGTAAACACGAGTTTGTGGCTTCGGCAAGAAAACAGAAAAAAGAAAGCGGAGTTACAGCTCTTGATGTGGCTAAATCCCTGATAGATCGGGGTTATCATCCGCCTACAATTTATTTCCCCCTCATTGTAGAGGAAGCTCTCATGATCGAGCCTACTGAAACTGAGACTAAAGAGCGCTTAGATGAGTTCGTCGAAGCAATGCTGGCAATTGATAGAGAGGCCAGGCAAAGCCCGGATAAGATAAAGGCTGCACCTCAGCAGGCAGTTATTAGGAGGGTGGATGAAGCCAGGGCCGCACGCCGACCGGTGTTAAAGTGGAGCCCTGAAAAATAGCTAGCATTATAGGGTTAGTACAGCAGCCGGCAATTCGTGGAGAATCGCCGGCTGCCAAGCTAAAAGAAGGTTTCGCTGAAGTTAAGTTAATTAACCGAGCGGGGAAGGCGCAAGGGGGATTAATGTAACCTGTGATTAGAGTCATTAATAATTCTTTAAATCCCTATTTCAACCTGGCTCTAGAAGAATATTTACTTAAAGAAATTGACCTTAGAGACGACATTTTCATGCTTTGGCAGAACCGACCGGCGATTATTGTCGGGAGGTACCAGAACACCTGGGATGAGGTTAACCATACTTTTGTTAAGGAAAACGAAATCGCAGTTGTCCGGAGGTTAACCGGGGGTGGAGCTGTCTACCACGATCTTGGCAATCTGAATTTCACCTTTATCACCAGGGGGCAAAAGACCGGGCATTACGATTTTGCAAGTTTCGCCAGGCCGGTAGTGTCTGCCTTGCAAACCCTTGGCGTTGCGGCGGAGTTCGCCGGTAGGAACGATATCTTAGTTGATGGCAAAAAGGTTTCTGGCAATGCTCAATATCGCAGCGGTGACTCTGTACTGCACCATGGAACTCTTCTTTTCAACTCTGAGATAGACAATCTGATGCGGGCACTGCAGGTCAGCAGCGAAAAATTTGCCTCCAAAGGAGTTGCTTCAGTGCGGAGCAGGGTTGCTAACATCAAAGATTATTTACCTGAGCCTCTGGATATAGAGGATTTCAAAGCTGCTCTGGTGCAGGCTATCTTTCAGGCCGAGGACGGTCCAAACAGGGAATATAATTTGTCGGCAGCAGACCTGGCCCGAGTTGAAGAACTGGTAAAAACGAAGTACGGCACCTGGGAATGGAACTACGGGGCCTCGCCCGGTTATGAGTTGCGAAAGTGGGGTCGCTTTGCCTGGGGCAAGGTTGAATTATTGTTAGACCTTAAAGACGGCTTGATTAACAGTTGCAGGATATATGGAGATTTTTTTGGTGAAAAAGATATTTCCCAGTTAGAGCGATATCTGGTTAACCTTCCCCTTGAGGAAGAAGCGCTCAGGCAGGCTTTTGACAAAATAGACCTTTCTGATTATATCAACGGCTTGGACAGTGACAGTTTGATAAAGTTGATGCTTGATCAGGAATAGCGTCAGATTGCTTTACTCTAAAAAATTTTCTGTGTCCTGGCAAGGCGCCAAAAAGCTATGCCAGTGGGCACGGCCTGCTTCCTGAACGGCCCTTGTAAGGCTACCTGGATTGTGCTACTATAGAACATAGTATAAGTAACTATTAAAAACGATTGGAGAAAGGAAATGCACAAGCGTATTCTGGCATAACGAAAATAATATATGTAGGGACTGGGGGAAGGGCGAAAAGGTTCTTCTCGTAGTCCAGCTATGCCCGGAACGCTTGTCGCTAGCCATAAACAATTTTTTATCGCAGTACTGTTAGTAATTCTACTGACGGTAATATACGATTGCATAATTATATAATTGTGTAATGGCTGTAAGTGATAAGTGTCGCTTACAGCTTTTTTGTTTCCCGGAGGTGTGTTGATGTTATTAAGCTGTAGGGGTATCAAGAAAAGTTATGGTGAGATAAACGTTTTAAATGGCGTTAACTTAGATATATCCTGTAGTGACCGCATCGGCCTGGTAGGCCGCAACGGTGCTGGCAAAACGACCCTAGCCAATATTCTTTGCGGTTGCCTTGATTGCGATGAAGGCAGTATTATTACATCTCGCAAGAGATTAAAAATAGGTTATTTGCGCCAGCATGAAGCCCAGGCAGAGCTTTCCCTTCAGGTGCATAATAGTGAAGCAGAAGAGAACGGTGAGTTTCAGCGTTTGGCCAGCTACCTGGGGTTAAACCGGGTGCAGGAGTGGTCGGAGGAACGGCTACAAAATTTAAGCGGTGGCGAAAAGACCAAACTGGCCCTGGCGAGCATCTTGGCCTCCCAGCCGGACCTGATTGTTCTTGATGAACCGACAAATCATATGGATTATTTGGGCGTAAAGCAGCTGGTGGCCGAACTGGCCGCATTTAAAGGGGCGGCTATTATTATTTCCCACGACCGTTATTTTCTTGACCGTACTGTAACACAGATAGTAGAAATTGAAAAAGGTATTGCGAAGGTATACCAGGGCAATTACTCTGCGTACCGGGAGACAAAGAGGCAGGAACTGGAAAGCCAGTGGCATGCCTACCAGTCGCAAAAGAAGGAACAAAGGAAGCTTGAAGCTGCGATAGCCCGGTTAAAAACCTGGTCGGAGAAGGCTCATCGTGAATCCCGACGGAAAGGGGAAGGGATAGGTGGTAAAGAGTATTTCCGTAAAAAGGCCAAGAAACGGGACCGGGCCATCAAGTCCCAGATTAAGCGACTAGAAAAGATGCGACAGGCCGGGGCAGAACGCCCGCCGGAGGAATTGCAGGTAAATTTCAACTTGATGGCTGCCTCACAAAAAAAGGGACAACGTTTGTTAGAAGCAAAGGAAATTAGCAAGTCTTATGGCGAAAACCTGCTTTTTACCGACAGCTCTTTTTATGTAAAATGGGGCGAAAAGGTAGGTATTCTAGGAGCCAACGGCTGCGGCAAAACCACTTTGCTAAAGCTTATTTTAGGTCAGGAGAGCTTGGATAAAGGGGAGATATTTTTAAGCCAGTCAGCCAGGGTCGCTTATGTAAGCCAGCAATTGCCTCTGGATGAGGGAGAAAACTTCAAAGAGCTGATAATGAAACTGCCCCTGGAGCAGCAAAAACAGCTAATTCAAATGCTGATTGCCCTGGGTATAGGCTATGACCGCCTGCAGCTAGCCCTGGGAGAACTGAGCCAAGGGGAACGGAGGAAAATAGCTATGGGACTGGCGCTAAAAGGCGAATATGATTTATTAATCCTCGATGAGCCTAGCAACCATCTGGATCTTTACAGCCGGGAAGCTCTGGAGGAAAGTTTGCTCCAGTTCCCAGGCACTGTTCTGGTAGCTTCCCATGACCAATATCTCCTGCAGCAAGTCTGTGACCATTTGCTGGTCTTTACCAGGCAAAAAATCATCAGGGTCGAAGGTAAGCTGGCAGATTACCTGGCTTCTGAAAACACAAATACAGGCAAAGTCGTGGCGGACAAAGGGGTAAGTTATGAAGAAAAGCTGCTAATAGAAACAAAAATTTCCCGGGTACTCAGTGAATTGAGTTTATATAATCCTGGCGACCCCAATTATGCAGCTCTAGATTGTGAATACCAAAGGCTATTAAAGTGCAGGAAAGAACTCAATAACCGGAGCTAATAGAAAAGTTGTTGACATTAACGCTACGTAAAGGTGTATATTTGTTTTGTCAGGAGGTGAGAGGGTGGAGTACACAGTGCAAAAACTGGCACAACTGGCAGGTATCAGCACCAGAACCCTGCGCTATTATGATGAAATTGGCATTCTTAAGCCGGCGAGAATTAATTCCTCGGGGTACCGCATCTATGGTCAAGCTGAGGTTGACCGCTTACAACAAATTTTGTTTTATAGAGAACTAGGTGTGAGTCTGGCTAGCATTAAAGATATATTAAATTCACCGTCGTTTGACAGTTTAAAGGCACTAAAAGAACACCGCGACAGGCTTCTTGATAGAAAAAGGCAACTCGATTTACTGATTGCCAATGTGAATAAGACTATCGCTTTAAAAGAAGGGAGGATTACTATGACTGATCAAGAAAAGTTTGCTGGCTTCAAACAAAAATTGATTGATGACAATGAGAGAAAGTATGGTAAAGAAATAAGAGCCAAATATGGCGACGAGGCAGTAAATAAAGCCAACCAAAAAATTCTTAATCTGACAGAAGAACAATATCAGGAGATGCAAAAGCTGGGCGCCAGTGTGCTGGCCGCCCTGAAAGAGGCATATGCCACCGGTGACCCGGCCGGTGAGCTGGCCCAGAAAGCTGCAGACTTGCACCGGCAGTGGTTGGCTTATACCTGGGATAGCTATAGTAAAGCAGCCCATGCAGGACTGGCACAAATGTATGTAGATGATGCGCGCTTCAGAGCCTATTATGATCAAGTGCAGCCAGGTGCGGCAGAGTTTTTGCGAGATGCAATTCTTATTTACACCGGCATGAACAAATAAGTTAGGTCATAACGTAAACAGCGATTGGTACAAACCGATCGCTGTTTTATAATAAATATGATACCATCATTATTATCAACTTTTGCTTGGAGGAATAATTGTGGATTATGTTTTACCAGTAATTTTGTTTCTGACTGCCTTAATACTAATAGTGCTCGCCATCTTGGTTAAATATTATAAAGCATACTGGCTTATAGCCGGCTACAATACCATGTCGGCAGAAAAAAAGAAAAATGTTGATGTTGTCGGGCTTTCACAATTTAGCGGCAACATGTGTTTTGTTATGGCAGCAATTTTCATTTTCGCCGGAGTTTTGCTGATGGCTGGCAAAGAGGCGATAGCGGGGGTGGTATTTGCCCTTTTAGTACCTGTTTCAATTTATATGCTAATTAAGGC
>JAAYGJ010000242.1 GCA_012727745.1 Clostridia bacterium
ATTCCTACTAAGGTGCTGGCCCACAGAGCCTATCTCTATCATACTGCTAAATCTATGCCTTCCTTTGGATTGGAAGGTTCTCTGTACCGGATAAACTGGTCCAGAGTTCAGGAACGAAAAAATACAATAGTCACCACTTTGCGCAAAGGCGTGGAGCAGCTTTTAAAAGTAAATGATATAGAGGTAATCAGGGGTCAGGCTACCCTTACTGCTAATAGAAGCATAAATATTTCTTCGGCGAATGGTTCTGATGGTAAAACGGTTGAATTAGCCAGTAAAAAAATAATAATTGCCAGCGGTTCAACAGCGGCTGCTATACCTGGCGTGAAGATAGATGAAGAAAAGGTGCTTAGCAGTAGCGGTGCTTTAAATCTTAAAGCAATACCCAACAGTATAGCTATTATTGGTGGAGGCGTAATCGGTTTAGAGTTTGCCAGTATTTTTAATACTTTGGGCAGCAAGGTGGTAGTTATTGAACTTTTACCCCGGCTTCTACCTGCTATTGATGCAGAAATAACTGAGTTGCTATGCAAAGAATTACAGAAGCAAGGGGTCCAGATTTATACCGGGGCGGCAGTAGAGGAAGTAACTAATATCGGTAATAATATGCAAGTTGTTTTTACGCAGCAAGAACAGAAAAAACAGGTAACAGCAACAAAGGTGTTACTGGCTACAGGACGCCTCCCCCGTATTTCCGGCTTGGTACTGGAAAGGGCAGGTATTGAGCATACAAGCAAAGGGGTTACAGTTAACAAGCATCTGGAAACAAACTGTAGCGGCATTTTTGCCGCCGGCGACATTATTGGCGGCTATCAGCTGGCCCATGTGGCTTTTGCCGAAGGGGAGATAGCAGCGCTAAACGCATGTGCACAGTTGGAAGGGGCTGCTGTATATAAAGAAGTTGATTATCGCAGTGTACCTGCTTGCGTTTATACTAATCCCGAAGTTGCACAGGTTGGTCTCAGTGAAGCAGAAGCCCGGCAACAATATGGAAATATTAAAATAGGTAGGTTTCCTTTAGCCGCTAATGGCAAGGCATTTATTGAAGGGCAGACTGCTGGTATCATTAAAGTTATTTGCGAACCTGCTTATGGTGAGATTATGGGGGTGTGTTTGATTGGTCCCCATGCTACCGAACTTATCGCTGAAGCTGCCCTGGCAATCAATAATGAAATTACTATTGACGCGCTGGTAGATACTATTCATGCCCATCCTACTGTTTCAGAAATAATGCGGGAAGCCGGGCTGGTAGCTCTTGGCCGCCCGCTACATATTGGCTGAAATGCAAGCCTTTTTTATTTAAGAGATGGGTGTTTACCGGGGTAATAAGTAACTCAGGGGGAGGGGACATTCATTGAAAGAATTGGCAGTAGTTGGCCGTTCAGTAGCACGTAAAGATGCTGTCGAAAAGGTTACCGGAAGTGCACTTTTCGGTGACGATTATCGTCACCCGGGGCAGCTATACGGCCGCTTTTACCGGAGCCCATTACCACATGCTCTAATTCGTAATGTTGATGTCAGCAAAGCATTAAAGGTGCCCGGTGTGCGTGGGGTTGTCTTAGGGTCAGATGTACCTTATTATTTCGGACCGTTTATTAAAGATCAAACTTTTTTAGCCCTGGAGAAAGTGCGTTATGTAGGGGAGCCGATCGTAGGTGTGGCGGCAGCCAGCCTGGAAGCTGCAGAAGAAGCGGTGCAGTGCATAAAGGTGGATTTTGAACCGCTACCGCCGGTATTAGATGTACTGGCGGCTGCGCAACCGGGAGCTCCCTTAGTACATGAAAATTGGAGCAAATATGAAATTACAGGTTTGGCACGCCCCATTGCTAATACTAATATTTGTGACCTTTTTACTCTGCGCAAAGGAGATATAGAAACCGGTTGGCGGGAAGCAGACGTAATTGTTGAAAACGACTTTTATGTTCCTATGATCCAGCATGCAACTATTGAAACCCATGTTGCAACGGCGCAGGTAGATACCAATGGGCAAATAACAGTATGGTCACCGACCCAATCGCCTTTTTATTTGCGTCAGGAATTGGCTTATGCTTTGGGTTTGCCTATGAGTAATATCCGCATTATTTGCACCAGGGTAGGCGGCGGTTTTGGTTCAAAGCATGAAATGAAGGCTGAAGCTCTGGCTGTATCACTGGCACTAAAAGTAAAAGGTCGCCCCGTCTGTGTTCGTTTCAACCGGCAGGAAGAGTTTAGCGGTAGTGTTGTACGGGGCCCGGCTTATATTCGGGTTAAGACCGGTGCCAAACGTGATGGCACCCTGGTGGCGCAACACGTTGTTATTCATTGGGATACCGGTGCTTATAGCACTTATGGCCCGCGGGTTAACTATAACGCAGGGTTTTCAGCAGCCGGCCCCTATTCAATTCCCAACATCAAGATCGATGGTTACTGTGTATGTACTAACAAACCTATTGGCAGCGCTTATCGAGGTTTTGGCGTACCGGAGATTAGTTTTGCAACAGAATCTTTGCTTGATGAGCTGGCCGGCGAATTAAATATGGATCCCCTTGAGTTACGATTACGTAATGCTTTGGTAGAGGGTAGTATTGCTGCAACAGGAGAACGTTTATTTAGCGTGGGAGTTAAACCGGCATTGGAAGCCGTAGCTAAAGAAATAGGCTGGCAGGGCCCTGTAGCTGGAGCAAAGCGCCGGGGTAATAGTTTGCAATCAGTGCCGGCTACACAGCAGGGCAGCAAAGGGGAAGAAGGTTACCCGGTTATGGGAGGCAAAGTGCGCGGACGGGGTGTAGCCTGTTTTTGCAAACTCACAGGCACTCCCTCTCAATCTTCGGTAGTGATCAGGCTTAATGAAGATGGCACCTTTACGATTTTGCAGAGCGGCATTGAAATGGGACAGGGTATCGAAACGGTTATTCCCCAAATTGTTGCTGAAGAGTTGGGAATATCGCTGGAAAAGATTAAGCTGTCTCCTGTAGATACGGCTTACTCGCCCTATGAAAAATCTACGACTTCCAGCCGTTGTACCATGCATGTTGGCAATGCTGCCCTTGCTGCGGTAAAGGAGTTGAAAGAGCAGTTATGTATTTTGGCAGCTGGAGCATGGGGAATGGATGTAGCCAGTATACAAATAGTTGATGGAAAAATAACTGCAAGCGGCGATTTGACTAAAAGTATTGCCATAGACAGGCTGGCGGAAAGCGGTATTCTAAAAAACAAACCCCCGGTAGTTGGGCACGGTTCTTACGCAACCGCTGACATATGGGATTCCCCTGATCCGGAAACACGACAATCGAGCCGTTCAACGGTGTACTGGATGTACGGTGCCCAGGCTGCGGAAGTAGAGGTTGATTTAGATACCGGTCAGGTAGAGGTATTAAAAATAGTAGCGGCCCATGACGTTGGCCGGGCTATAAATCCTGATGCCTGCCGGCAACAAGTTGAAGGGGCAGTTATGATGGGCCTGGGTAATGCCATGATGGAAGAAATGATATTACAACAAGGTGTAGTCGTAAATAATAATCTGACTGATTTTAAAGTGCCTACAGCCATGGACTGTGATTTTCCCGTTCAGGTGTTCCTGGTAGAAACTATGCACCCAGAAGGGCCTTTTGGTGCTAAAGGTATCGGGGAACCGGGCTTATGTCCTACTGCTCCGGCCATTGGTAATGCAGTTTATGCTGCTCTGGGTAAACATGTACGCGATCTTCCCATTACCGGCGAAAAGGTATTAAAAATAATTGGCAAATTGTAGGGAGGTGTTGCCCTTTATGCTGCCTAGATTTGAATTGCTAGTGCCCCAGTCACTGGAGGAAGCGGTGCAGCTGTTAAGTCAGCCTGGAGATAAAGGACGGATTTTAGCCGGGGGCACTGATA
>JAAYGJ010000243.1 GCA_012727745.1 Clostridia bacterium
GGAATTACTGGCTGAAGCGCGGGAGAAGAGCGGTTTGCCTGTCGTAACCGAAGTGACCGATAAAGAACTGGTAGCTGAAGTGGCCGAGGTAGCTGACGTTTTACAAATAGGCTCGCGCAATATGCAGAATTTTGCCCTGCTTCAAGCCGTAGGCCGGGTGTCAAAACCGGTTCTTTTAAAGCGGGGTCTGTCAGCTACGATTGAAGAATGGTTACTGGCGGCCGAATATATCTTTAGCGAGGGAAATAGTCAGGTCATTCTCTGTGAGCGGGGAATCCGCACTTTTGAGACCTATACCCGCAATACCCTTGATTTAAGCGCGGTGCCGGCAGTCAAACATTTATCTCACCTGCCGGTAATCGTTGACCCCAGCCATGGTACCGGCCTGAGCTACATGATAGCTCCTATGGCCCGGGCCGCTCTGGCTGCCGGGGCAGATGGCCTTATGGTTGAAGTCCATCCAACTCCTGCAGAGGCCCTTTCCGATGGCCCCCAGTCGCTCACGCCGGAGCAGTTTGCAGCCATGGTAAAAGAATTAAGTCCGATTATCAGCGCCAGCAGGAGGGAGATGGGAGGGGCCACTTCATGAATACAATAGCCTACCTGGGTCCGGCCGGGACCTTTTCCCACGAAGCAGCAACTATCTGGGCCCGGCGTTACGAAGAAAAGTCAGATTATTTGCCCTGCCATAGTTTAATCGAGGTGCTGGTAACTGTAACAAAGGGCAAGGCTAAGACAGCCCTCTTGCCGCTGGAAAATTCCATTGAGGGGACAGTTAACCTTACCCTTGATTTGCTGTTAGGCGCTCAAGACATACAAGTTATAGGTGAAGTTATATTGCCGGTCCACCACTGCCTTATTAGCAAAGCCCCCAATTTAAAAGCAATCAAGGAGGTGTGGTCCCACCCCCAGGCCTTGGCCCAATGCCGTTTTTACCTGAATAAAAACTTGCCTCAGGCGGTAATCAGGTCAACTGCCAGTACAGCAGAGGCAGTCAGTCAGGTCTGTCAGCGTCCTGAGCTGGCAGCTGTCGGTTCCGCTTTTGCCGCCGCCCTTTATCGCATACCAATACTGGCCAGAGACATCCACGATTATGAGGATAACAGGACCCGCTTCTGGGTGCTGGGCCGGGAAAAACCGGCGCCCAGTTCCGGCCCCCATTTAACTTCTCTGGTAATAGCGGCTGCTGCCAACCGTCCTGGCAGCCTGTACGCAATTTTAAAGCACTTTGCTGTGGCGGGTATCAATTTAACCAAGATAGAATCCCGCCCCACTAAGAAGGTACTGGGAGAATACTTTTTCTTTATTGATTGCGAAGGCGAGGCAGCCACCTTCCCCTTAAAAGAGGTGCTGCAGCGATTGCAAAGGGAAGTTCCATTACTGAAGGTTCTGGGCTCTTATCCCCGGGATAAGGGGGAAACTTAAATGCAGCTAACAACAGTTAAACCTGACAGGAGGCGCAAGAACAGCAGGGTGGAAAAAGTAGCAATTATCGGCCTGGGCTTGATAGGAGGTTCTCTGGGCTTGGCCCTGCTGCAAGGCGGCCTGGTAGGGGAAGTTATAGGTTATGACTGTGATCCGGAGACAACCCGGGCGGCCCTGGAGTGCGGTGCTATTTCCCAAGTTGTTTTTGACCTGCAAGCAGCTGCCAGAGAAGCAGAGCTGATAATTCTGGCTGTACCGGTGGGAAATCTGGTGCAAGTTGCGAAGGATATTGCTCCTGCTTTGCAAAGGGGGACAATAGTTACTGATACAGGGAGTGTTAAAGAAAGCATAGTTAGGGAGTTAGAGGCTATTTTGCAACCCCCGGCTTTTTACGTTGGCGGGCACCCCATGGCCGGTTCGGAGAAGGCAGGAATTAGGGCTGCCGATCGTTACCTGTTGGAAAACGCGGTATATGTATTGACGCCAACACCAGCCACTGACCCGCAGGCCTTACAGCAGTTGGACGATCTTTTCCGGGCTGTTGGCTCCCGGGTCATAACCCTTGAGCCAGGCGAACATGACCTGGTGGTTGCTGGAGTCAGTCACTTACCACACCTTTTGGCAATTACTCTAATGCAAACGGCCGGTGAACTGGCCGCAGAGCATCCCCTGGCGCTAATGCTTGCTGCCGGTGGCTTTCGGGATACCACCCGTATTGCGGCCTCTGATCCGATTATGTGGCGAGACATTTTTCTGCACAACCGGACAGCCCTGCAAAAGATGCTGGCAGACTGGCGCCAACAGATAGATATTATGCAGGCGATGATCGACCAAAACGATGCTGCCGCTCTTGAGAAATATATCCGGCAGGCCCGGGAATTAAGGAGTCAAGTGCCGAAGCGTCAAAAAGGATTGCTCCCGGCTCTGCATGAGCTGGTTGTTACAGTACCAGACCGGCCGGGCATTATTGGTAGGCTGGCAACGCTCCTGGGAAATGAAGACATCAATATTATTAATATTGAGATCCTAAGAGTACGCGAGGGTGAAGGCGGCAGCATCCGCCTAGGGTTTACGACTGCTAATGCTGCGGGCCTTGCTCGGGAAATATTGCAAAGAGCAGGTTATAAAGTAACGAAGTATGAATAAGAGCGCTCCTTTCCTGCTATGTAGGTTTATGGTAAAATGACAATCATAAAGGATTGTAAATATTATAACCTTTTAAGAGAGAACCGGCCGACGTTGAACGGCGTCGCTAGGCTTTAGGAGGGTAGACCCGGCTGTTTAAACCCGGATATTTTACGAAGATGGTTAAAGGATTTGCTCATAACGGTTTTATCTTTAATTTTGGCCAGCGCACCTATGTGATGGGCGTCCTTAATGTTACCCCTGATTCTTTTTCTGACGGTGGCAAGTATTTTACGCTGGAGGCGGCAGTTAGCCGGGCCAGGGCAATGGTGGCAGCCGGGGCGGACATTATTGATATCGGCGCCGAATCTACCCGCCCCTTTTCTGAGGCCGTTAGTCTGGCCGAGGAATTACGGCGTTTGCTACCTGTGGTAGAAATCCTGGCTAAAGAGTTAAACGTACCAATTTCTGTTGATACTTACAAGGCTGAAGTTGCCCGTCAGGCCCTGGTAAGGGGTGCTACTATAATCAATGATATCAGCGGTCTGCGTTTTGATGAGCTGATGCCAGAGGTGGTTGCTGATTTTGGCTGTCCGGTTATAGTTGGACATATCAAAGGCACACCTAAGGACATGCAGAAAAATCCGACTTACCGGGATGTAGTGGCCGAAGTTAAGACTTACTTGCAAGAAAGTGTTGAGTTGGCCGTAAGAGCTGGCCTGCCTGCGGCAAAGGTTATCGTTGATCCCGGGATTGGTTTTGGTAAAACTACCGCTCATAATTTAAAAATATTACAGCGTTTATATCAATTTAAGACGTTAGGACAGCCTTTATTAATCGGTACTTCAAATAAAGCGTTTATCGGCGATGTGCTAGACAAGCCTGTTGAGGAGAGGACTTTTGGCACGGCGGCCACAGTAGCTCTGGGTATTGCCGGCGGTGCCGATATTGTGCGGGTACATGATGTCCGGGCAATGAAGCAGGTGACCCGGATGGCTGATGCGATCGTGAGGGGCAATTATGACTGATAAATTATCTTTACAGGGTATGTCGTTTTACGGTTATCACGGAGCATTGCCGGCAGAAAAATCGCTGGGACAGCGGTTTGTAATAGACGTGACGCTATACCTTGATTTAGCCGCTGCTGGCAAAACGGATTCCCTGGAAAAAAGTATTGATTATACCGGCGTTTACAATACAGTCAAACAGGTGGTAGAGGAGGAACGTTTTAACCTGATTGAAGCATTGGCCGAGCGGATTGCTACTCTGCTACTGGAACGGTATATTCAGGCCAAGCAAGTCGTGGTCAATGTTACCAAGCCCCAGGTGCCTATCGCCGGCGTCCTGGCTGGTGCTCAGGTGGAAATAAGCCGCCGCCGGCTCAAGAGGGTTTACCTGAGCTTAGGTTCCAATATTGAGCCTAAAGAAGAATACTTGCGCCAGGCACTTAGATTGATTGCCAGCCACCCCCGGATTAAGCTTATCAAAACCTCTTCCCTTTATCTGACTGAACCGGTAGGTTACCGGGAACAAGATTGGTTTTTGAATGCAGTAGCAGCCTGTGATACTGATTTAAACCCGCTGCTACTTCTCCAAGAAATCCAGAACTTTGAACTTTTATTACAGCGCCAGCGCCAGTTTCGCTGGGGACCGCGGACTATTGATATTGACATCATTACTTATGGTGAGGATAAAATTGACCTCCCTCAATTACAAATCCCCCATCCCCGGGCCCGGCAAAGGGCCTTTGTACTGGTGCCTCTGGCAGAGTTGAACAGGGAGGCGATTATTGAAGGTAAAACGGTGCAGGAACTGCTAGATACGCTTAAAGCAACGGAACAGGTAAAATACCATGGACCTTTTAATATTTAAGAAGCTAGAAGGAGGCCCCGGCAGTGATTGACGTGGAAAAGATTGAAGCAGCAGTGCGGACGATTATTGAAGCTATAGGTGAAGACCCGGAACGGGAAGGGCTAAAGGAAACACCGCGCCGGGTAGCCCGTATGTACCAGGAAATATTTGCCGGCCTGGAGATTGATCCAGCCGAAGCTTTCAGTGTTCTTTACAGCGAAGATCATGAGGAATTAGTTCTGGTTAAAGATATCCCTTTTTACTCTATGTGTGAGCACCATTTACTGCCATTCCTTGGCAAAGTACATATAGGTTATATTCCCCGCAGAGGACGGGTGGTGGGTTTAAGCAAACTGGCGCGCGGGGTCGAAATATTAGCTAAACGACCTCAGCTACAGGAAAGGCTAACCAAGCAGATCGCTGACGTTATTATGCAAAACTTGAACGCTCTGGGGGTTATCGTCATAATTGAGGCTGAGCATATGTGTATGAGCATGCGGGGGGTAAAAAAACCCGGCTCCACCACTGTAACTTCGGCGGTGAGGGGTGTACTCCACGATGATGAAGCCCTGCGTGCCGAAGCTCTGGCTCTCATACAAAAATCATAGTATGTAATACAGGTAGTTAAATTTTTTTTCGAGGTGGCAAGAAATGCGTATTGTTGTCCAGCCGTCCCGGTCCCTGCAGGGAGAGCTTAGACCGCCGGGGGATAAGTCTATTTCCCATAGGGCGGCAATTATTGCTGCTCTGGCTGAAGGCACCAGTACAATCAACGGGTTTCTTGAGGGCGCTGATTGTCTCAGTACTCTGGCATGCCTGCGCTCTCTGGGGGTCAAAATCAGGGCGCCGGAGGCCGGGCAGCTAGAGGTAGCAGGGCAGGGATTATTTTCCCTCCAGGAACCGGAAACGGTGCTGGATGCAGGTAATTCTGGTACCACTATGCGCTTGTTGCTGGGAGTGCTGGCCGGGCAAAAATTTTACAGCGTCCTTAGCGGCGACGCGTCATTGCGGCGGCGGCCCATGGGTCGGGTGAGCAACCCCCTAAAGGCTATGGGAGCCCGGATATGGGGACGTCGGGGAGGAGAACTGGCACCGCTCAGCATTTTGGGGAGCAAGTTACAGGCCATAAATTACAGTTTGCCTGTAGCCAGCGCCCAGGTTAAATCGGCTTTGTTGCTGGCCGGTCTTTATGCTGCCGGGGAAACGGTTTTAAGGGAGCCGTGGCAATCCCGGGATCACAGCGAAAGGATGCTCCGGGCGGCCGGAGCGGCCATTCAGGTCGAAGGGCAGGTAACCCGCCTGCGGGGCGGTAAACCTTTAAAACCGTTAAACGTCGTTATACCCGGGGATATGTCAGCAGCGGCATTTTTCATTGTTGCAGCGGTAATTTTACCCTGTGCGGAACTAATAGTGCGGCAGGTAAATTTAAACCCTACACGGACGGGAATACTGGAAGTACTACGGGCTATGGGGGCACTGATTGAAGTCATTAGCCGGGGAAAAAACGGAATGGAACCGGTAGGCGATATCAGGGTTTGTGCCAGCAAACTGCGAGGGGTTGAGATCGGCGGTTCCATAATACCCCGATTGATTGATGAGGTGCCGGTGCTGGCAGTTGCCGCTGCTCTGGCAGAAGGAGAGACGGTAATTCGCGATGCCGCCGAGCTAAAGGTTAAAGAAAGTGACCGGATCAGCATGGTCGCCAGGGAACTGGCGAAAATGGGAGCCCAAATTAAACCTGCACCTGACGGCCTGCTAATTAATGGCAGCACTTTGCGGGGTGCAGTAGTAGACAGCCATGGGGATCACCGCCTGGCCATGGCCCTGGCAGTAGCAGGCCTGGCGGCAGTAGAGGGAGAGACGGTCATCCGGGGAGCTGAATGCCTGGCGGTATCATATCCTAACTTTATAAATGATCTGAGAAGTATGGGAGTAGAGGTAAGGGAAGAAATTGAGTAAACAGATACGGGGAAATGTAGCTATTGATGGGCCAGCAGGAGCCGGCAAAAGCACGGTAGCCAGGCGCCTGGCTAGCAGGCTTGATTATCTTTATATAGATACCGGCGCTATGTACCGAGCTTTGACCTGGAAAGCCCTGCAGCAGGGTGTTGATCTGGGCGATGAGCGGGCCCTTAAGGAGCTGGCTGATACGACAGATATTTTTTTGAAGAGCGACGAGCAACACCAGCCACTGGTATATTGTGAAGGGCTAAACATTACAGCAGCGATCCGCACTCCGCTAGTATCGCGCCATGTGTCGCTTGTTGCCGAGAAAGAGAGTGTGCGCCGGCGCCTGGTAGAACTGCAACGGCAGATGGCTGCTTCTAACCGGGTGGTTATGGACGGTCGAGATATTGGCACTTATGTTCTCCCTGACGCTCCTTTCAAATTCTTTTTGACCGCTTCTCTGACCGAAAGGGCGCGGCGACGCTGCCTGGAAATATACAATACTTGCCGGCCGGCAGAACTGGAGCAAGTAAAAGCAGAAATCAACCAGCGCGATATTCAGGACAGCCAGCGCCAGTTTGCCCCTTTAAAGCCGGCGCCTGACGCGGTAATTATTGACAGCAGTCAGATGACTATTGAGGAAGTGGTGGCCAGGCTGGAACAAATAATTTACGAACGGAGTGGTTATTAAGTTTGGCCTCCGTACTGCTAACTCTACACTGAATGGGGAAGTGGAGTATGTTTTATCGAGTTGCCAAATGTATCTGTTACCTTTTCTTGCGTTTTTTTTGCCGCTGGGAAGTTGAAGGCAGGGAACACCTTCCTCCCTCCGGTCCGGTGATAGTCTTTGCCAACCATGTTTCTTACCTGGATCCGGTTGTTGTAGGTGTTGCCCTGTCCCGGCCAGTTTATTTTATGGCCAAAGAGGAACTTTTTAAAATTCCCGTGTTAAAATGGATCATAACCGGATTGCATGCTTTCCCTGTCCGCCGCGGCCAGTCTGACCGCAGTGCTTTGAAGGCGGCTATGCAGATCTTAAACGAGGGCCGGGTTCTGGGGATATTTCCCGAGGGCAAACGCAGTAAGGACGGACGCTTAAACCCCTTCCTTGGCGGAGCGGCATTCCTGGCTATAAAAACTGGAGCACCGCTTTTACCAGTAGCAATTATCAATAGCAATAAAGTATTACAGGGCAAACGGCTTAAAGTTCAGATCGGTCCGCCTCTTTATTTTGAGAGAGATGGTCGTAGCGTTTCCCAGCAGTCTCACGTTATAACTACTGCGGCTTACCAGACGTTAGCGAAAATGTTGGCTTAAGGCCACTTTTTTTAAGTTGAGGAAGGATTTTTTACCTTTTTCGCGAAAGATAATAATATTGGATAGCGGCGTCAAATTAACTGGCGCCGGCCATGCTGGGAGAAGATAATGGGTGGAAGTTATTGTCTCTGATTATGCCGGGTTTTGTTTTGGGGTAGCACGGGCTGTGGAGATGGCTAGGAAGGCTGCCAAGCCAGTAGCATCTCTGGGGCCTTTAATTCATAACCGGCAGGTCGTAACACAATTATCCGAGGAAGGCGTTTATCCGGTTGCTTCGCTTGAAGAGGTAGCTGAAGGCCGGATTTTAATACGCTCCCATGGCGTTGAGCCACAGGTACTGGCTGAAGCCAGCAAAAAAAATCTGGAGGTTATTGACGCTACGTGTCCCCATGTGGCCAGGGCGCAACGACTGGCAGCCAAGCTGGCCGCAGAGGGCTTCCAGGTTATAATTGTGGGCGAACCTGAACATCCTGAAGTTAAGGGTCTGGCAGGTTGGGCTGGCCCGGGAACACTAGTTATCCCCAATAAACAAGCAGCAGCAGCCTTAACACCCTATCCCAAGCGGGCGGTTATAGCCCAGACTACTCAACCACAGCAAAAGCTGGAAGAAGTGGTTGAGGCTTTACGCCCTATTACAACTAATCTGGTTGTACACAATACCGTTTGCCAGGCTACCCGCCAGCGTCAACAAGCTGCAATAATGCTGGCGTCGCAGGTAGATGTAATGGTGGTAGTTGGTGGCAGGGAAAGTGCTAATACCCGGCACTTGGCAGAACTATGCCAGGCTACCGGAACACCAACCTACCATGTGGAAACTGCCGGGGAATTGTGTCACCAGTGGTTTTATAATGCCCGCAGGGTCGGGGTCACAGGTGGCGCTTCGACCCCAGCCTGGATTATTGAGGAGGTAGTAGCAATGTTGACTGACAAAGAAATTTCTGTCGAAATTGAAGGAAAGGAACCGGAGTTTGCATCGGAACCGGTTAATGAGGTTAACAATAAACCGGAAACTGACCCCGATGTTCCGGTTGCAGCGACAGAGGGGGCTGGAGTGCCGGAAGAACAGGATAAAGGCGCTGAGGAAGTAGAAGAAAAAGAAGAAGTGCAACAGGAAGCAAATGATGGGGTAGTTGCAGAGGGAGCAGCAGAAAAACCTGCAGAGGAAATTGATGAAGAGGCAATGCAGGAGATAGACGCCCAAATGCCAGAACTACGACGGGGAGCAATTATAAGTGGCACTATTGTTCAGGTAAACGCCAATGAGGTTCTGGTTGATGTTGGTGGTAAGTCAGAAGGCATAATCCCCTTAAATGAACTTTCCCATCGCAATATCGAGGTTCCCCATGAAATAGTTGCTGTTGGGGATAAGGTTAATGTGATGGTCCTAAAACCCGAGGACGAAGAAGGCCATCCTGTGCTATCCAAGCGGCGAGCTGATCGCAAGGCCGCCTGGGATAAGTTAGAAGCATACCTGGAAAGCGGTGAAGAACTCCAGGGTGAAGTAATAGAAGTGGTTAAGGGCGGTTTACTGGTAGACGTAGGCGTCAGAGGTTTTGTGCCAGCCTCTCTGGTAGAACGTGGCTATGTTGAAGATTTAAACGTTTACCTGGGTAAAAAGTTACGTTTACGTGTAATCGAACTTGACCGGGCTAAAAATAAAGTTGTCCTTTCCCAGAAAGCCATTCTGGAGGAAGAATATGAAAGGTTGCGCCAGAGCACCTGGGACAGCCTCGAAGTAGGCCAGGTCCGCAAAGGCATTGTCAGGCGCTTAACGAACTTCGGCGCCTTTGTGGAATTAGGCGGTGTAGATGGCTTGCTTCACGTTTCGGAAATATCCTGGGGTCGGGTGGAACATCCCCGGGACGTATTGACTGAAGGCCAGGAGCTAGAAGTAAAAGTTCTGGGGTTCAATCGGGAAGAGGGCAAAGTTTCGCTGGGGCGCAAGCAATTGCTGCCTAACCCCTGGGAAACTGCTGCCGAGCGTTATCCGGTGGGAACTATTGTTCAGGGTAAAGTGTTACGAATTGCTCCCTTTGGTGCCTTTGTTGAGGTTGAGCCCGGGATAGAAGGCTTGGTGCATATTTCCCAGCTTGATGAGAGCCATGTGGAAAAACCGGAAGATGTAGTAGCAGTAGGTGATATGGTGCCGGTAAAAGTCCTGGGAGTTGACCAGGAAGCCCAGCGCATGAGCCTTAGTATCCGTCAGGCCAACCGTGCCAAAGAAAAGAGGATTTCTAAGCAGGCAAATAACATTAGCGAAGTTAATTCCGAAAGCGGTCCCAAGCTGGGGGATTTATTTGGCGACCTTTTTGAAGAAGAAAGTAAGTAATACACGGGGAATTTTTATGGTGAATACTGGCGAAGAGCGGGGCAATCGCAAGCTGGATCATCTGCGCTTATTCAGGCAGTGTTATAAGGCATGCAATAGCCTAGAAGACATCCATCTGGTACATCAGGCCTTGCCTGAAGTTGACTGGAAGGATATTGATTTGAGTTGTCGGTGGCTGGGGAAATCCCTGGCCGCCCCTTTTATTATTAACGCAATAACCGGCGGCCCGCCGGAGACCAAAAAAATTAATGCTGCCCTGGCCCGGGCTGCCCGGGAGACAGGTATTGCTCTGGCAGTAGGCGCTCAACGGGCGGCAATAGAAAACAAGGCCTGGGCAGATAGTTTTTACATTGCCCGTCAGGAAAACCCTGACGGGATTATCCTGGCCAATCTAGGGGCAGGCAATACTTTGGAGGCAGCCCGGGAAGCGGTGGCAATGCTCGCTGCTGATGGCTTACAGGTGCATCTTAATGCAGCTCAAGAGTTAGCAATGCCAGAGGGTGACCGGTCTTTTCGCGGTTGGCTGGATAATATCAGGGTTATGAGTGCAAACCTGGAGGTGCCGGTAATTGCAAAAGAAGTAGGTTTTGGTATTTCCAGGGAAACAGCGCAACAGCTAGTGGCCGCCGGGGTGCGCATAATTGATGTCGGCGGCTGTGGTGGTACTGATTTTGTTGCAATTGAAAACAAACGCCGTGGCAAACCGCTGGAGGTGCTGCAAGATTGGGGGCTTACAACTGCAGTTAGCCTGATCGAAGTCAAATCGCTGGCAGAGCCGCCGGAACTGGTAGCGACCGGTGGTATTAATAGCGCCCTAGATGCAGCTAAGGCTCTGGCCCTGGGGGCCAAAATTGTCGGTGCCGCCGGGCATTTTTTAAATATTCTTCTTGAACGGGGAGAAAAGGCACTTATTGCCGAGATACAAGCCTGGCAGGAGGATTTAAGACGAATTTTGCTGTTAACGGGTTGTATTACTCCGGCAGAACTATCCCATAGGCCAGTTGTTATAACTGGCAAGACCAGGGAGTGGCTGCAGGGGATTAAACGGCGTTAGATGATAATTAATTATCTTACCTAAGAACCCAGCGTCGCAGGGGACGGTGGGTTTTTCGTTTTTACGAAGAGAATGGCAGCTCGGCGGTTGGAAAATGTTGCTGGCAGGAAACAGAGGTTTATGGGCGGGTATTTGCAAATGCAAAACCGAAATAACTTAGCTTCACGGCAACCAGGTATATTTAGGCTTTGATGGGGAAGTCTATTGCCTGGAAGGTGATATGTTTATGGCAGGTTATACTTTCGGGGTAATTATGGTAGTTATTGTTTTTGGCCTGGTGTTTTTTGGACTTGCGCAGCGCGTTCTGGACCGACTTTACTTAAACGACAAAGTAGCCTTATTACTATTGGTGGCGATGATTGCCGGCAGTTTTATAAATATTCCCCTCTCTGCTGGAAGAGTTGTCAGCTCAATTAACGTAGGCGGCGCTGTAATACCCCTTGGATTAGCCCTTTATGTTCTTTACCGGGCGGGAACGGCCCGGGAAATAGGGCGGGCTTTACTGGTGGCTGCGGTAACGGCTGCAGTGCTGTATGGTATTGGCTTATATACCCGGGGAGTAGGCGAGCCATGGGATGTCAACGTCCTGGGACTGCTGGACCCACTTTTTTATTATCCTTTGGTAGCCGGTATCGTTGCCTATCTCGTTGGTCGCTCCCGGCGAGCGGCATTTGTGGGCGCTATCCTGGGAGTTCTGGTCCTTGACCTAGCTGATATTGTTTACTATCTCAATAGCGGTCTGCGGGGCACTGTTTCCTTCGGCGGCGCCGGCATTATTGATACCACTTTTTTAGCTGCAGTAGTTGCAGTTTTACTGGCAGAAATCATTGGTGAAGCGCGGGAAAGACTGCAGGGCGGCCCTAAAGAGGCAGGTCATGCCCGTTCCCTGCTGGCGGGACTGCGGTCGCCTTTAGCAAAACCATTGCCTGATAAAACAGAGGATAACGGAGGTGAATCTGAAGGTGAATAGAACAAAACGCTGGTATATATTACTGACAGGACTGACGGTGTTAGTCTTTAGCCTGGCCTTGCTTAGTTATATACAGGACAGGTGGCAGATCCCTGCCAGCTCAGTACTTAAGGTGTTTAACCTTTCCTGGGATGAACATACAAGCGGAGAGTATACAATTCTGGTCGACGAGCAGGGACAGGTGCTGGATATGATGGCGCGCCGCGTTTACTTGAACGATGAGTTTATTGCTGCTGATAACTGGCGTTACCGGGTAATTCGCATCGAGGGCAACCGGGCCATTTGCCACAAGTTAAAATTAGAGCAGGTTTCTTTCAGCGAAGCTGAGCTGACTGCCTTAGCAGACACGGAGATTCCAGTACAAGGACGGGGCAACCAGACAATAGGTCTTTATTACACCCATGACGGCGAATCTTATGTGCCTACTGAAGGAACGGAAAATATCCCGGGTAAAGGGGGTATCTTACGGGTTGGCTCTGTTTTTGCAGAAAAGTTACGTAACCTGGGTTTAAATATAATTGACGATAAAACTTCACATGCTCCCCATGATGATGCTGCCTACCGACGCTCACGTCGCACAGCCATATCATTAATTAAACAGGGAGCAGCAGCGATTTTTGATGTGCACCGGGACGGAGTGCCAGACCCTGATTTTTATCGCCAGGTAATTAATAATCAAAAAGTTACCAAAGTACGATTAGTCGTGGGGCGGCAAAATCAAAATATGAACTCTAACCTGGATTATGCTAAGAGGATTAAAGCTGTAGCTGATCAACGTTACCCGGGCTTAATTCAAGGTATATTTATTGGCAGCGGCAGTTTTAACCAGGACCTTTCGCCTCGTTCCATGCTCCTGGAGGTCGGAACGCATACCAATTCCAGGGAAGAGGCTGAACGGGGAGTAAAGCTTTTTGCCGATATCGTTCCTCCTGTCCTGGGAAGTGTAAGCCGCCCTGCTGCTGCTCAAACTGCCAGCAGTTCTGCTGACTGGACCAGTGTTTTGCTAATTATTCTTGCCTTTGCCATCGGCGCCGGAGCCTACCTGTTTATTTCAGCCGGGAGCTGGGATAAAGCACTAGCCAGGCTAAAACAGTTTTCGTCGATTGAATGGGTAAACTTAATGGGCTGGTCAAGAACAGGCAAACAGAAGTTTTTAGGTCTTTTGGTGCGACAGTCTAAGCGGAGCCAACCTGGCCCCTTAAAGACAGAACGTTCCCGGGATAAGGAGCGGAACGGCAACGCTGGTAACAAATGATCATTATTTACCATTGTTTCGGAGGAACCCATTCTTCAGTAACGGCAGCAGCCATTCATCTGGGGCTGTTACCCAGGGACAGGCTTCCTACGGCAGCGGAGTTTCGTGCCCTGCCGTATTTTGATGCCCGCCGCAAAGGCGAAGAGGGCGAGATCAGATTTATGGGTAGAGACTCTGCTGGAAATAACATATATACGGTTGGTAAAAAAAATCTAGGCACCAGGTTCGAGGCTCTTTTTTATGACCTGGCAGTAGCCCTGGGGGTACCGCAGCAGGAAATTCTTTTGTTAAATACCTCCCCTCTGGTAAATCATGCTATGAAGTTGGGAGGCTTTATTTCCCGGCGCCTGGGTCTGGTAAGCGTAGGACGCCCCCTGGTAGTCTGGGGTACCAGGCGGGCTTATTTTAATCTTGTGCGATTTGTTAATGACCGGGGCGCTTTAGGAGGGGAAGCGCCTTGAAGCTGGTTATTTATGCTTGTTTTAGTGGTACTCACGCTGCTGTAGTTGCTGCATTAATTCACCTGGGCTGGCTTAAACCGCAAGTTCTACCTTCCTGGGAAGAATTAGATAAGCACCCTGAATTTAACACACCAACCGGCAGAGGCGGTTTGCGCTTTTTAGGCCGAACCGGCGAGGGCTATGCTGTATATACTGCTGCTATAGGTAATGACGGGGAGCTTGTGCGCCGGGCAGTGCAATCTTTTCTGCCGCTGGTGGGACGGAAGCCAACCGAGGTAGTCTGGCTCGACCTTTCTCAACAAGTTTCATTATTATGGCGTGCCGGTGCATTTTTACAACGGTATTCAGCCCTGTACTGGCTGGGAACATTGTTGTTGCGCTACAGTTTAAAAAAGGATTACTGGCGTTTGGTAAAAGTAGTAGGAAAAGTTCGGGCAAATCAATAGTATGAGAAAGAAGCAGGAAATGCAAAATGTCAGCAGTTGTACTACCCTGATCCAGCAAAACTTGACGATCAGGGTAAAATATTGGATAATTAAGGCGCAAATACAAAGGAGATGAAATAATATTGTCCGCTCAGGGGGCAGTAGTAAGCGCTGTAAGGCCTGGTAGTATTGCTGATGAGCTAGGGCTTGCCCCTGGAGATACTTTGCTGGCCATCAATGGAGAACCGGCAAAGGATTTGATAGTATATCGCTACCTCAGTATTGAGGAAAAACTTGAGATAGAGATAGTTAAAGCTGACGGTGAAACCTGGCTGCTGGATATTGAAAAGGATTATGGGGAAGACCTGGGCTTGGAATTTACCAGCCCTACCTGCGATGGCCTGCGCCGGTGTGCCAATAAATGCCTTTTCTGTTTTGTCGACCAGATGCCTCCGGGTCTAAGACCGGGACTATA
>JAAYGJ010000244.1 GCA_012727745.1 Clostridia bacterium
CTTGACCAGGCCCTGGCTTATAGTCTCAAGGTAGTAGCTGAACAGATCCAATAAGGGCCAAAGCCGTAAAGGGGGGTAGTCAATAGTGGGAGATATGCAGGAAACTATGATGTTTAAGGTGAAGAAAGAGGAAGAGATCAAGGTCAGGGATATCCTGGCCGAAGTACAGGCAGCGCTTAAGGAAAAGGGGTATAATCCGATTAACCAGTTAATAGGCTACTTGCTATCAGGGGATCCGGCTTACATCACCAGTCACAAAGGCGCCCGCGATTTAATCAGGCGGGTGGAACGGGACGAAATAATTAGGGAGCTGCTTGAAAGCTATCTAACTTAAAAGGGGGTTGACACCCATGGCTTTATCTGACGTGGACCTGACGGTGAACCTCTACCTTGAAGGGGACAAGTTTTTTGATCTTCTTAAGGCGGCTATACGTGATTGGCAGGGAGGCTGGGGACATGAACGGGAACGGGCGGCTTATGCCCTGGAGCTGTACCAGCGCAGCCTGACAATTTTGCGTGACCACCTGGAGAAAGTTCGAACCCGGGCTGAAGGAGGTTTTTTTACCGCTGAGGACCAGCGCATTCTGGACCGGACGCAGGAAAAATTGGCTTACTGGGAGAAGAAACTGGCAGAGATTACGAACCCAAAAACAGCAGCAGTTAAGAATTAAAAACCGGGGGCGTAGATCTTGTTTTACAATTCACTGGGGACCAGCGGTTTGCGGGTTTCCCGACTCTGTTTTGGTTCCCTGACTATAGGTCCGCTCCAGGCTGGGCTCAGTATTAGTGCGGGCGCCAGCGTAATCCGTCGCGCTCTGGAACTGGGAGTAAACTTTATCGACACAGCCCAGTGTTATGACAATTATGCCTATATTCGCCATGCGCTTAAAGGTTGGCCACACCGGGTAATCGTTGCCAGCAAGTCTTACGATTATACCCGGGAAGGTATGGCCAGGAGCCTGGAGGAAGCCCGGCGGGAAATGGACTTAGAGTTGATAGATATTTTCCTGCTGCACCAGCAGGAGACAGCCCTGACTATTGCCGGGCACCGTCCTGCTCTGGAATACCTGCTGGAAGCCAAAGAAAAGGGATTGGTCCGGGCGGTAGGTATTTCTACCCATGCGGTGGCTGCAGCCCGTGCGGCTGCGGTTATGCCGGAGATTGATGTCATCCACCCTTTGTATAATCAAGCAGGACTGGGGATAATTGACGGCAGCAGGGAGGATATGCTGGCTGCCATTACCCTTGCGCATAATAATGGCAAGGGTATTTATTTAATGAAAGCCCTGGGTGGCGGCCACCTGGCGACAAAGGCCAGACAATCCCTGCAGTTTGCCCTTGCGACGCCTGGCGTTGCAGCGGTGGCTGTTGGAATGCAGTCCCTGGCCGAAGTCGAAACTAATGTCGCCTGGTTTAGCGGCCGGGAACCGTCGCCGGAGCTGCTGGCTCAAGTTGAGGGGAAAAAGCGGCGGTTGCATATTGGCGACGACTGCCAGGGTTGTGGCAACTGTTTAGACCGCTGTTCCCAGGGAGCACTGCAACTGGTAGACGGCCGTGTCAGGGTTAATGAGGAACTGTGTATTCTCTGCGGTTATTGTGCTGGCGTGTGCCAGGATTTTTGCCTTAAGGTGATTTAAGTGCGTATCATGGGACTGGATATTGGCAGTAAAACTATCGGCGTTGCTATTAGCGACCCCCTGGGGCTGACAGCCCAGGGTCTTACGACTATTCGGCGCCGCAGCCGGGAAAAGGATCTGGTCGCTCTTAAAGAACTGGCACGGCAGTATAATATTACTGAAATAGTGGTTGGCTTGCCGCGCAATATGAATGGCAGTTACGGTCCCCAGGCCGCACTGGTAAAGCAGCTTGCAAGCAAAATTGAGAAGGCCCTGGGCTTGCCTTTGCATTTTTATGACGAACGCCTTTCTACTGTAGCTGCCGATAGGATACTGATAGAGGCGGATCTTTCCCGTAAAAACCGACGCAGGGTCGTGGATCAGGTAGCTGCTACGATAATTTTGCAGGGTTTTCTTGACCGCAGAGGATAAATAAGGTATGATAGGCCCATCCTAAATAAAGGGGTGAGCCCATGGCTGATAATGAAAACACCATTGTACTTACTGATGAAGAAGGTAATAGCTTTGAATTTCTTGTCGTTGATGTTCTAGAGGTGGAAGATAATGAATACGTTATCCTTTTGCCGGCAGATATGGATGATGACGATACGGATGCCCTTGTCTTAAAAGTTGGCCGTGATAAAGACGGCAGCGAAGTGCTTTTTGAAATTGAAGATGAAGCTGAATGGGAGAAAGTAACTCAGACCTGGGAAGAGGCAATAGCCGGGGAAGACAATTATTAAAATTAGCAAGGGGAATAAAGGCTGGAGGCAAACCCGCCGGATAAACTGGCGGGTTTATCATTACAGCCTTAACGTTATTGCCTCCCGAGGGCAGAACCTGCTATAATGATCAATATTACTGCAGGGGTTAAATGAGATGCTAAAAATAGGGACTAAATTGGAGCAGAATTATAAAGCGGAGCGCCGCTGGTGCTGGCGCCGTTTAATAATAGCTTTATTTATAGTGATGCTGCTCTTTATTAGCAGTTGTTGGTACTATATAAATAGACAAATGCAGCCCTTCCGGCCCGGGGCGCCGGCAGTAGAACTGGAGATACCCGCCGGTGCCAGCACAGCAGCAATTGCAGCCATTCTGGTTGACAAGGGTGTGATAGCCAACGGCTTTATGTTCCGCCTGGTTGCTGCTTTTTCCTGTTTGGACAGGCAGTTAAAATCGGGCCATTATACTATTTCACCGGGCCTTTCATTGCCGGAAGTACTGCAGCTGCTGGTAGAAGGCCAGGTACAGGAGCTTGAATTTACGGTACCGGAAGGATTTACACTAAAGCAGATCGCGGAACTGCTGCAGCAAAAAGGTTTGGTGCAAGCTGAAGAATTCTGGCAGGCTGCAGCGGCAGAATATGACTTTGAATTTTTAACTGACTTACCACCCGGGCCTGAACGCCTGGAAGGATTTTTATACCCCGATACTTATCGGGTGACCCCTGGGATTCCTGCCCGGCAGATTTTTTTAATGATGCTGGAACGTTTTAATCAGGTATACCAGGAGGTATATACAGATAACGAAGTTTCGCAAAAGTATAATACCAGGGAAATTGTTACCCTGGCGTCGATTATCGAACGGGAGGCCCGCCTCGATGAGGAACGGCCGCTGGTAGCCAGTGAGTTTCTTAATCGTTTGAACCTTGGCATGCGCCTGCAATCCTGTGCTACGGTGGAATATTTGTTGCCCGAACCAAAACCGATTCTTTCTGAGGAGGACCTGCAGATAGATTCTCCCTATAATACTTACCGGGTGGAAGGGTTGCCGCCAGGACCAATTGCCAACCCTGGCAAAAAGTCGCTGCTGGCGGCCTTAAACCCGGCCCAGTCCGATTACCTCTATTTTGTTGCCAAGCCGGACGGTTCCCATCATTTTAGCCGCACCTTGGCAGAACACAACCAGGCCGCAATGCTTTACCAGCAGCAATAACGGTTAAGTGAATATTTTGCCCCTGTTTTACCCGACAGTTCTTTTATAAGAGACTGCCGGGTTTTTCTTTTTGCCTGGCCTGAGGTCAGGTCTGGTAGTAAATACATTGGGATTTTGCCTTTAAAAGCCCTGCCGGCCTCACACCGATTAATTTGGGCAACAATATACTGTTTATAGCTTAAGGCTGGAAAAGAAGGCTAAAGGGGTGAGAAGGAAGTGAAAATCTCGGAAGATTGGTGGGCAGTTATTATCGGCCTGGGCCTGTGCTTGCTGGCCCAAATAGGGATTATTAGCCATGTACCCTGGTAGCAGAGGCAAAATAGGGAGGTGAACGTTGTCATGGCGGAAAAGGACACCAACAGGACGATAGGTTTAATTGTGGGGCTACTGATTATTATTGGGCTGGCTTTTGTAACAAACATCCTCAGCAAGAATGTCCATGCAGCGCTAGAATTTCCCCTCTGGGCTGTAGCCCTGGGTTTAATAATGAACGGATTGTTATCAGTCAGCAAAACCCGGGATTTTATCATGCCGGCCGTTCGTACTGAACTTTACCTGAGAATCGGCTTGGTCTTGCTGGGCTCGACTGTCAAAATCAATACCATTACCGCGGTCGGTTCCAGGGGTATCGTTCAGGCTATTATTATGGTAAGCAGTGTTTTTATGATTACCTGGTGGCTGGGCGGCAAATTTAAATTAAAAGATACCTTGCGGGCAACGATGGCGGCTGCCATATCTATCTGCGGTGTTTCGGCAGCTATTGCCGCGGCCGGTGCAGTGCTAGCCAAAAAGGAAGAAATAGCTTACGTTACGGCGCTAGTCATTTTCACTGCCCTGCCTTTGATGATCATTATGCCTTACCTGGCTTTCGCCTTGGGACTATCACATGATGTAGCCGGAGCCTGGTTTGGCGGTAATGTCGATACTACCGCTGCGGTGCTGGCTGCCGGTAGTATTCACAGCGAAGCGGCAATGGAAGTTGCTTCGATTGTCAAGATGGCCCAGAATGCTTTGATGGGAGTAGCGGCTTTCTTGCTGGCTCTTTATTTTACTACTGTAGTTGAGAAAGGCAGCCAGCGTCCCAGCGTCAAGGTTATCTGGGACCGTTTCCCCAAATTTGTTCTGGGCTTTATGCTGGTTTCCATACTGGTCAGCACTGGTATCTTTAGCGGGCCGGCTGTGGCGGCTATGAGTGCCATGCGCAAATGGGCTTTTACCCTGGCTTTTATTTGTATCGGCTTGGAAATGGACTTCAGCCGACTTAAAGGTCTTGGCGGCGCTCCGGTAAAGGTTTATCTTACTGCCACGGTTTTCAATACGGTTCTGGCCCTGGGGATAGCTTACTTGATTTTTGGCGGCGTACTGGGTTTATAAGGATAAGACTGTTAGCGCGTGACTTGTTTTTTACCCCCGGGGTAATAAAGACATAACTCCCGGGGGTTAAATGTTGTTAGTGTTGCTTTAAAGTATTTTAAAGTATGCCATTTATTTATACATGCCCCGGGGAAAAACTGTTAGAATAAACAGGTAGGGGGGTGTTAATATGACTGAGCATAATAAGCTCCGGCTCACACAATTGTCCTGCAGCGCTGGTTGAGCAGCCAAGCTGGGTCCGGGGACCCTTAAGCAGATCCTGTATTATTTACCGGTAATGGACCATCCTGACCTTCTGGTGGGGATGAATAGCATCGACGATGCCGGCGTTTATAAGTTAGACCAGGAGCGTGCTCTTATTCAGACGATAGACTTTTTTACCCCTATTGTCGATGACCCTTACCTTTATGGCCAGATAGCAGCAGCCAACGCTTTAAGCGATGTCTATGCAATGGGGGGACAGCCGCTGACGGTGCTGAACCTGGTGGCCTTCCCCAGTAAAAAGCTGGATATTAACGTCCTGGGTGAAATCCTACGGGGCGGCGCTGACAAAATAATGGAAGCCGGTGCCGTTCTGGTGGGTGGCCACAGTATCGAGGATGAGGAGCCCAAATACGGACTGGCCGTAACGGGCATTGCTCACCCTGACAAAATAATTACCAACTGTGCTGCCAGGCCGGGGGACAGGCTAATTATAACCAAACCCCTGGGTACAGGAATTATTGCCACGGCTATTAAGGCGGAGATGGCCGCGCCGGAACAGGAAAAAGAAGCAAGTCGTTGGATGGCCACCCTCAACCGGGAAGCGGCAGCAGCCATGGTATCTATCGGCGTCCATGCCTGTACCGATATTACCGGCTTTGGGCTGCTGGGACATGCCCATGAAATGGCCAAGGGCAGTGGCGTTAATCTGGTTATTGATTCTGCTTCTCTTCCTGTTTTGCCCGGTGCGAGAGAAAACGCTGCTCTGGGGTTGGTACCCGGGGGAGCATATAATAACCGGCGCTATCTTGAAGATGAAGTTACTATTGCCGATGGGGTGCCTGATGAGTTGCGGGATATTCTCTATGATCCCCAGACCTCAGGGGGGTTATTGATAGCTGTCGCAGCCGCTAAAACGGACGACCTTATGGCGGCGTTGTTTGACCGGGGAGTTACAGCAGCCAGGGTAATCGGCGAAGTAGTACCCGGGCCGGGAAAAATTATAGTAAGATGAATTAGAGATAAAGTTTTGCACGACCAGAAAAGGGCCGCTTGCCTTTGCAGGGCCGGCTCTTTTTTTATGAGGTCAATAATTGTTGAATGCGTTTGAGATTGCGCTGGGTTTCGGCAATGCCGCTGCTTATCAAATTGGCGAACTGGCTTATATCCCAGGCAGCGACCGGCTTTTTTACTGGCTGCAGGACCAGGTCGGCATGCTGTTTTAATGTAAGGGCGGTATTACGGCGTCCCATAATATCCAGACTCTGGAGTATTACCTCGCCCGCATGACTGAAACTACGGCTGGGGACGCCACCCCCGAGATCAACGGCAATTACTTTGTCCGCTCCCAGGCAACGGGTAATATCGGCGGGTACATTATCCGTTAAACCGCCGTCGACCAGCAGGCGCGAGCCAATTTTAAAAGGAGCAAAAATTACCGGAACAGAGATACTGGCCCTGACTGCCTGCCAGACCGGCACATCGCCGCCCAGGACCATATCGGGAGGCAGGGGTTTAAGCGGCTGTCCATTAGTATAGACAACTGTCTCCCCGCTGACCAGGTCGCAGGCGACAGCAGCTGTGAGTGTGTGCAGGTCTGCAAAAGTGCGGTTTCCCAGCGTGCGCTTGAGCAGATTTTCAACTGTGCCGCCGTTAATAAAACCTAAGGGCATGCCGGTAAAACGGTAGTTATCCAGATTAAAGGCATTATAGAGGGGGAGAGTAGTTATGGAATTTACCAGCGGCAAAAGTCCGGCGCTATAAAGGGCAGCAGCAATGGAACCGGCACTGGTACCGACGACAATATCAGGTTTAATGCCGTTCTCTACCAGAGTTTTTAAAACGCCGAGGTGGGCTGCTCCTTTTAGCCCTCCGCCTCCTAAAGCGAGGCCAAGGCGCATAAAAATGCCTCCTTAAGTTCACTTTTATTTCTGAGAGGGGCTGAACTCGCCAATGTTATTCTCAGCAGATTGCTAGCAGGTTGCTAGATATAATATGTAGGGGTGGTTTTATATGTGTGCTTAATTTCTATAATTTAAGGCGTTAGCACCGCGACATTTTTGCCCAAAAATTGTTACCGGGAATAGTTATGGGACTGGCACCGTCATAGCTAAACTTCCATATACATAGATGGTACAAAACCATCCTGCGCAGGAGGTATAGTTATGGCAGCTAGTTTTGTGGCTTTGCTGGCTCTTTCAGTTTTAAAAGGCATAAGTTTGTTGCTTTCCTACATCGCCAATAACGCCTTTCCCATGCCATTAAGTGAGGAGGAAGAACAAAGATACCTGGAGCGCTGGCAAAAAGGAGAACAGGCTGCTCGCAATATTCTTATTGAACATAATTTACGCCTGGTAGCCCATATAACGAAAAAGTTCGAAAACACTGGCGAAGATACTGAGGATTTGATATCTATCGGTACGGTGGGGTTAATTAAGGCTATCAATACTTATAATCTAAACAAAGGCACCAAACTGGCCACTTATGCGGCCCGCTGCATCGAAAACGAGATATTAATGCATTTGCGGGCAATGAAAAAGACACGGGGCGAGGTCTCTATCTATGAGCCGATAGGAGTTGATAAAGAAGGCAATGAAATCAGTCTGATTGATGTTCTGGGTTCGGAGCAGGATATTGCGGAAATGGTAGAAAGCAATTTTGAACGGCAAAATATCAGGAAGAAAATAAATGCCCTTAGCCCCCGGGAGAAAAAGGTGCTGGAAATGCGATACGGTTTGGCCCGCAATTTTAGCCGAACCCAGCGCGAGATAGCCCGTAAGATGGGTATTTCCCGTTCCTATGTTTCGCGGATCGAGAAAAAGGCAATCCAGAAGTTGTTAAAAGAACTGAAGGCAGAGGAATGCACCATGTAAAAATAAAACCTCGTTAAGCAGGTATAAAAAATAAAGATACAGTTCAGGCTATTTTCGGGAGGAAACAAGAGTACCTCGAGGTTGGCAGTTTACCCAAAAGTTAAAGGATTTTTGTTACTACCGGGCAGAAATAATGCGCCTGGTATTTTTTATGGTATAATACCTGTAAGCTTTTGACTTGGGGTGGATTATGCATAAACTATTGCAACCCGACCTGTACGTACGCTTCCTTGACGATATACCTCTGGCAGAATTAAAAAACCGGGGTATCAGGGGTTTGTTGATTGATCTGGATAATACGGTCACAGAATGGGGGCGGGCAACCCTCAGGCCGGAAGTGGAGGCATGGTTTGCCGGTTTGAAAGAACATGGCCTCAAGGCCTGCCTGGTATCTAATAACAGTGGCAGGCGAGTTCAAACAGTAGCTGCCAATCTTGGCATTCCGGCCATTTCGCGAGCGGGGAAACCGCGGCGACGGGCATTCCGGAAAGCTATAGCCCTCCTAGGAACCGGGGTAAGGGATACTGCCGTCATCGGCGACCAGGTTTTGACCGATGTCCTGGGGGGTAAGCGCCTGGGATTATACACGGTGCTGGTTATGCCCATAAACAGCCGCGAATTTATTGGCACCAGGCTGGTGCGGCAGGTGGAAAAATTGATCACCAGACGCTTTGTCCTCAGTGACCTGAAAAGCAGTGAGTAGGCGGGAGGGGAAATGCGACCTTTAAAAGCTTCAACTGGCCTAGTGTGCCTGCTGGGTTACCCGGTGGAGCATTCCCGCTCACCGGAAATTCATAATGCGGCTTTTGCCGCTGCCGGGTCAGATTTGGTTTACCTGGCTTTTGCCGTTCCGCCTGACCTGCTGGCTGCTGCTGTAGAGGGTATCAGGGCCCTGGGACTACGGGGTGCCAATGTGACCGTACCCCATAAACAGGCAGTAATGGAACATATTGACGCAGTAGACCAGCTGGCAGCTCGCATAGGGGCAGTTAACACGATAGTTAATCGCAACGGCTGTCTTAAAGGATATAACACCGACAGCTGCGGTTTCCTAACCTCCCTTACTGAACAGGGGTTCAACCCGCAGGGCAAAAATGTGCTTGTCCTGGGCGCGGGCGGTGCAGCCCGGGCCATAACTTTTGCCCTGCTTGAGGCAGGCTGTAAGCGGCTAATCATCGCCAACCGCAAGCGGGAGAAAGCTGAAGCCCTGGCAGCAGCCCTGGCAGCTTATGGCGTTTCTCCGGAGGCCTGCAGCCTGACCGGTCCCGAACTTGCTGCCAGGCTGCCTGAGGTTGAACTAGTAGTGAACGCCACTAGCGTTGGTATGTGGCCCGAGCAAGAGAATACTCCCCTGCCTCCCAGCTGGCTGCAAGCCGGGCAGTGGGTATATGACCTGGTTTATACTCCCCGGGAGACCAGGCTGCTGCGAGAAGCGCGGCAGCGAGGTTGTCATACATTAAGCGGGTTAAGCATGCTCCTTCATCAGGGGGCTAAAGCATTTGAACTATGGACTGGAGTTCCGGCGCCGCTGGCAGTAATGCGGCAGGTGCTGGAAAGAAGTGAAAAATAATAGGGGGAATATCCAGTTTGTTACGTTTTCTTACAGCAGGGGAGTCCCACGGCCGGGGCTTAAGCATAATTATCGAAGGTTTGCCGGCGGGAATACCCCTGGATGCTGAAACAATAAACACCTGGCTGGCACGCCGCCAGGGAGGTTACGGCCGCGGCGGGCGCATGAAAATTGAACATGACCGGGTGGAAATTCTGGCTGGTGTCCGGGGCGGCTTGACCTTGGGCAGTCCGGTGGCATTATATATTGCCAATCGTGACTGGGAAAACTGGCAGCAGATTATGGCTGCCGGCCGGGAAGCAAGTTCGGAACGAGCCCTTACCAGACCGCGTCCGGGCCATGCCGATTTAGCGGGCGGACTTAAATACCGCCAGCGGGACCTGCGCAATATCCTGGAGCGGGCCAGTGCCCGGGAAACTGCGGCCCGGGTGGCGGCGGGGGCGGTGGCTGCGGTGTTGCTGCAGGAGCTGGGTATCGAGATTGTCTATCACGTGCTGCAGATAGGCACGGTACGGCTGCAGCAGCAAGTGGAGTGGGAAACAGCCAAACAGGCCCTGGAATCGCCCGTCTACTGTGCTGATCCAGATACCAGCCAGGCTATGATAGACACTATAGCTGCGGCGCAGCAAAAAGGTGATACCCTGGGCGGGCTAGTAGAAGTGCTGGTACAGGGCTTACCCGCAGGGCTGGGTAGCCATGTGCACTGGGACCGGCGCCTGGACGGTTTGCTGGCTCAGGCTTTGATGAGTATTCCTGCCATTAAAGGGGTAGAGATCGGTGCCGGATTTGAACTGGCGGCTTTACCGGGGAGCCAGGCTCACGACGCGATCGGTTATCAGGAGGGATGCGGTTTTTACCGTCATACAAATCGTGCCGGCGGCCTGGAGGGTGGTATGACCAACGGGGAAATGCTGGTCCTGCGGGCTGCCATGAAACCGATCCCTACCTTGAGGCAGCCTTTAGCCAGTGTGGATATTGTAACAAAAGAAGCAGTATCAGCAGGGGTTGAACGGTCTGACGTTTGTGCCGTCCCGGCGGCGGCAGTAATAGCAGGGGCGGCGGTGGCCTGGACCCTTGCCGGAGTTATATTACGCCAATTTGGCGGAGATCACCTTGCTGATCTCAAAGAACGGCTGGCAGCTTACCGCTGCTATTTACAGCAAGGTTGAGGTGAAAGGATGCCTGACAATATCGTCCTGGTCGGCTTTATGGGTAGCGGGAAAAGTACCTGCGGGCGCATTCTGGCCGCTGACCTGGGATGGAAATTTATCGATACCGACGAGTTAATCGCAGCAGAGGCTGGCATGCCTGTCAAAGAGATTTTTGCCCGTCATAGCGAAGTCTATTTTCGTGCCCTGGAGCAGGAGACTGTGGCCAGGACTGTGACTTTCAGCCGGACAGTGATTGCAACCGGCGGAGGGGTTGTCCTTTCCCCTGTGAATGTACAGCATTTGCGGCAGGGAAACAAAGTGGTCTGGCTACAGGTAGATTTAGCAACTGCCCTGGCGCGCACCAGGACTACAGAGGAACGGCCCTTGCTGCAGGGGCAAAAGCCTGCGGATATTGCCAGGTTATGGCGACACCGGCAAAAATATTATCAATTCGCCGATCTATGGCTCAATACTGCTACCATGTCCCCTGATGAGGTGGCGGCAGCGATTAAGGAGGCTTTAAAGCAGTGGCTGGCAGAGTTAAAGTAAATCTCGGAGATCGTTCTTATTATATTCACTGCGGGGTCGGTCTACTGGCTGAAGCCGGCCGCTTATTAAAACCATTAAAGTTGGCAGCTCCCTGCCTGGTGGTGAGTAATCCTACTGTAGCCGAACTGTACTGGCCTCAACTGGAGCAAAGCCTTAGAGAAGAGGGCTGGCAGCCGCATTTGACCCTTGTGCCTGACGGAGAAGAAGCAAAAAGCTTAAAGGTGGCGGCTGAACTCTACGATGCCTGCCTGGCTGCAGGCATTGAAAGGGGAGCAGCCATTATGGCCTTAGGCGGCGGGGTAACTGGCGATGTAGCCGGTTTTGTAGCAGCTACCTGGTTGCGCGGGATAGCCTTTATCCAGTTGCCTACCACCTTGCTGGCTCAGGTTGATGCCAGTGTAGGGGGGAAAGTGGCGGTCAACCACCCCCGGGGCAAAAACCTGATCGGCGCTTTTTATCAACCGGCGGCAGTTATTGCTGACCTGGATACCCTGGCAACTTTGCCGCCCAGGGAAATGCGAGCCGGCCTGGCTGAGGTGATTAAATATGGTGTTATCGCTGACGCCGCATTTTTTGAGTACCTGGAAGAAAATATTGAAAAAATTTTGACCGGCGATAGGGAACTATTGGAAAGAGTTGTCTTACGGTGTTGTGCTATTAAAGCTGAGATTGTGGCCGCTGATGAACGAGAAAATGACTTGCGGGCAATTTTAAATTTTGGCCATAGCCTGGGCCATGCTTTCGAAGCAGTTGGGGGTTATAGCACTTATAATCACGGCGAGGCTGTAGCACTGGGCATGGTTGCTGCTGCCCGGTTGGCGGTGCGCCGGAGCAGCTTCTCCCCCCAGGAGAGCGTACGCCTGGTAAACTTGCTGCAGCGGACCGGTTTGCCGGTGGATTTACCCCCTTTGAAAGCTCAGGCATTGCTGGCTGCCCTGGAGCTAGATAAAAAAATGCGCCACGGCCGCCTGCGGATGGTAATACCAGAGCGCTTGGGTCAGGTGAAGATTACCCTTGTCGCTTTGGAGGAGATTTTACCGTTGATAAGCTAAGCCGGGGAGGGAACCGGATACATATGCACAAACGCCTGGGGGATATCTTGAGCGATGCCGGGAAGATAACTGCTGCCAAGTTAAAGCAAAATTTTAAGGAACAAAAGGGAAGCGGTGATAAATGGGGCGCTGCAGTTGATGCTACTATTGCTGCTGAGGAGGCACCGGTAGTCCGGCTGGTTAACCGCATTATTCAGCAGGCTATCCAGGCCAGGGCCAGCGATATCCATATTGAACCCCAGGGTGAGGAAGTTAGGGTGCGCCTGCGGGTTGACGGCCTGCTGCGTGAACTGCAGCGCCTGCCAATAGGGCATTTAAGCAGCTTGATCTCCCGTATTAAAATCATGGCAGCGATGGATATCGCCGAGAAACGCCTGCCCCAGGACGGCCGTTTTCAGTTTACTACCGGTCGGCATAGAGTTGACCTGCGGGTATCTACCCTGCCTACTGTCTTCGGGGAAAAAGCTGTCATCCGTTTGCTGGACCAGAAGGCCATGCTCCTTTCCCTGGATGAGCTGGGCTTTTTACCGCCTATTAAGGAACAATTTAAAAATCTGATTGCTAGCAGTTACGGTATGCAATTGATTACCGGACCGACTGGCAGCGGTAAGACGACCACCCTTTATGCAGCTCTCAATGCCCTTAATTCCCCACAAAAAAATATCGTTAC
>JAAYGJ010000245.1 GCA_012727745.1 Clostridia bacterium
ATGCCATGCTGGTAGCCTGGTCGGCTGACTACCGCTCTGTTGTTACTGTTTATAGCGGCGCCGGCTTATCGCTCGGCAACGTTACTATACCTTATATTCGCCTGGCTATATTCATAGCCGCATTATTACTGGTTGGCATTCTTACCCTCTTTCTCAATAAAACCAAGATGGGTAATGCCATCAGGGCTACATCCCTCAACAGGCAGGCAGCAAGTTATGTTGGCGTACGCACCGAATTTATCTATGCTTTGACTTACGGCTTAGCGGCAGCACTGGTGGGTATGGCTGGTTCTTTGATTTCCATGGTCTATACTGTGTCACCCCTCCTGGGGGGTTCTTTCATGACAAAAATTTTTGTAGTTACAGTTCTGGGTGGATTTGGCAACCTTCATGGCGCGGTGCTAGGAGGTCTTATATTGGGTGTTACTGAAGCCCTGACGGCATCCTACCTTGCTCCAGGATTAATGAATGCCATCAGCTTTATCCTACTGGTATTGATTTTGATTATTCGACCTCAGGGGTTATTTGGAAAACAATTCTATGGTGTTACTACCACACAATAATAGTAATTATTATAGTCCAGAAGGGGCGAGGTCTTGATGGTCAAAACAGTCGCTTTCACAAGGAAACGTTTCCCCGTAACGATTATTTTATTAGTCCTAATAATAATCCTGGCATTACTGCCACTATTTGTGCGTGGATACTGGATTCGCGTAATCACCTCCCTTTTTATGTTTGGTGCAATGGCCGAGGCCTTAAATCTGGTAGTAGGCTATGCGGGTTATGCAGCCTTTGGTAACGGTGTTTTTTTTGGTATTGGTGCTTATGTAACCGCTGTCCTTATGACCCACTATAACCTGCCTTTTTTCCCGGCTATGTTTATCAGTGGTCTGACAGCAATGTTTATAGCATTCTGCCTTGGCTGGCCGGTCCTAAGGTTAAAGGGGCACTATTTTGCCATTGCCACCATCGGCATAAATATGGCTGTTATGGAAATAGTCACTTTCATAGATATCACCGGCGGGGGTAAAGGCATAAGTCTGCCCTTATATCCTGGGGATATTGTCAAGCAAGGGATGTTTTTCTATTACTGCATGTTTATTTTGCTGCTTTTTAGTATCGCTATTACGGCGATAATTGTTAACAGCAGGTTTGGCTATGGCCTCAGAGCAATTAAAACCCAACCCGAAGCAGCTGAAGTAATGGGTGTTAATACAACCTTTTATAAGGTTTATGCCTGGAGTATTAGCGCCTTTATTGCCGGCATAGCAGGCTCTTTAAATGCCTATTGGTTGACCTTTTTGGAGCCTTTGTTTGTATTTGACATCATGATTTCCGTTGAAGTATTTGTCATGGTCCTCTTAGGCGGTCCGGGCACTATCTTTGGCCCGATTTTAGGAGCATTCTTTCTAAAGTTACTTTCCGAGCTGGTCTGGAGTCAATTTACTCTTATTCATATGGGCGTTTTAGGATTAATAATTGTGGTCATCACCCTTTTCTTACCCTCGGGCATCAGCGGGTTGTTACGTCAAGCAATACACTGGCGCGGGCACTGGCGAGATGCTGCTGTTAAATCTGCGGAGAGCCAGTAAAGTTTTGGAAGGAAGGGATAGTGGTTATGGCCCTTTTGGAAGTTAAAAATGTAAACCGTTCCTTTGGCGGCGTTCAAGCAGTTAACGAGGTCAGCTTTGCAATAAACGAAGGAGAGATAGTCGGCCTTATAGGGCCTAACGGCGCTGGCAAAACCACCATGATGAATCTGATTTCCGGGCTGATACCCGTTGAAAAAGGAAAAATTTATTTTGAAGGCCATCCCATCACCGGCTTAAAACCCCATTCCATTGCCAGAAAGGGGATCGCCCGTACTTTCCAGATTGTCAAGCCTTTTCAGGGTATGACAGTCCGCGAAAACGTGATGATTGGCGCCCTTTTTCGTTCCGATAATTTAAGTCGCAACCAAATTAACAATATCGTTAATGAAACTATGGCCCTATTGGAACTTGATTCTAAGTCTGAGGCACCAGTGGAAGAATTAAGTCTCGCCCAGCGTAAACATTTAGAACTGGCGCGGGCAATGGCTATGGAACCAAAATTGCTCCTACTTGACGAAGTCATGGCGGGCCTCAATCTAAAAGAAATTGAAAAGCTGATGCAACTTATACGTCGATTAAACGAACGTAAAATCACAATTCTGGTTATCGAACATGTAATGAAGGCTGTCATGGGATTGTCTAATCGTATTCTTGTCATGCATTATGGCAGCTTGATAGCTGAAGGCACACCAGAGGAAATCAGCATGGACCCAAGAGTTATTGAAGCTTATCTTGGTAAACGAAGGAAAAAGGGCTTTCATAGGGAGGTTCGGCATTAATGTTAGCATCAGGACTTCAAAGCCCGGAAGCATTAATAACCC
>JAAYGJ010000020.1 GCA_012727745.1 Clostridia bacterium
AGCTTATGCAGGACCCGGTCTACAAGTCCTTTTTATGTTTACTTCAGCATTTAAGCAGTGAGATAGTTGATCCGGAACAACTGGCAGCGGCCTGCCGCGATTTATTCTTTCACCTGGCCGAAAAAAGTGAGCTTTATCGCGGCGAGATTGTTGGTGATCCCTGGCATAATCACCTCCTGGATAGAATAGTTGCTGCCGATAACGTATTCAGCCGCAAAGCGGGACTAAATGAGTACCGGAACATGGGGCCGGCGCTGCTGCAGGCGGTGCAGTATGATTTGCGGGTGCTACAAAGACTGGCAGCTTTAGGAGAAACGGCCTACCAGGAAGCCAAGGAAAGGCTTCAGCAGGCCGGTTACCAGGCAGAACTGCCCCAATGGCCTGGTTTTACCCCCCTTGCTCCGTCCCCTTCCCCGGGAGCGGCAGCAGAGGCCAGGCAGCAGCTAAAGAGGGAACTGGCGGCCTGCCGGGACTGGGACAGAGCAGGGCTTGAGCTGCTGGCCGGTTTTTATGCTGCTCATGGCGCCGGGTTTTTTGGCAGTTTCCGGGCCTTTCGCTGGGTGCATAGTAAGGACGGGGGGTATCTTAAAGGCATCGCCAACCCTGACCCGGTACGTTTACAGGACCTTGTCGGTTACGAGCAGGAGCGGGCCGCAGTGGTGCAGAATACGGAGAAGTTCTTGCATGGTTTGCCGGCCAGCAATGTTTTACTTTACGGTGCCCGCGGCACCGGCAAGTCTTCCACCGTTAAAGGCTTGGTGGCTGCCTATGGCGACCGGGGTTTGCGCTTAGTTGAGCTGCCCAAGCGTTATTTAAGTGACTACCAGGAGATTCTGCAGCTAGTAGAGTCCCGGCCGCAGAAATTCATCATTTTCCTGGACGATATTTCTTTCGAGGAAGACGAGGTTGAGTATAAGGAGCTTAAAGGCCTGCTGGAAGGTAGCCTGCAGGCTAGGCCGGATAACGTGCTTGTTTATGCTACCTCTAACCGCCGTCACCTGGTAAAAGAGTATTTCTCTGACCGGGAACAGAGTAAAACCTGGCAATCTCGGGAGGTCCGCCAGACCGATACCCTGCAGGAGAAGCTGTCCCTGGCAGAAAGGTTTGGCCTCACCGTAATATTCTACAGCCCTGACCAGGAAGAATACCTGGCGATTGTCAGGGAACTGGCCGGTCGTTACGGCCTCAATATGGATGAACAGGAATTGCGCCAGCAGGCATTGCGCTGGGCCCTTTACCAGAATGGTACTTCAGGACGGACTGCCAGACAGTTTGTCGATTATCTGTACGGAGAAATAAATTTTAAAAATATATCGCCGGCAAAGTAAAGTCTAGTTTTTTACCTACCCCCTCTTTTTTACATATAGTGCATAAATATTATTTGCCAATTGCAGCAGTTAGGGGTAAAGTGTGGGAACATTAACTGCTGCTTTTGCGTCTATTAATGGAAAAGCAGGATATATTTATTAACATAACGTTAGCTACGGTACTATTGGGTTAAATGAGTTGCTCCACATAAGAGCCCGTCGTGGGTTAGCTGTAATTAAAGAATACAGGGAGAGGGGTATAGTATTGCGGCCAAAAGTAATGTTGGTGAGCATGATTTTGTTGCTCTTGTTGTTGAGCAGTGGCTGTAATTCAAAAACAGTGGGAGACATGGAAAACTGGGCGAGTAAGGACATGCAGCCGCTGTCAGGCCTGGCCAATGGCTTTGCTGCTTATGAGGAAGTAGCGACTGAGGTGGAGGCTGCGCTGGAAAGCTACCAGGTGGCCGCCGATTTAAGCAATATTACTAACAGGGATATGTTCGTGCTGTCGGAGGCTGCCAAAGAGCTCCTGGTCAAAAACGGTTTTGTGGTGGTCCCCAGCGAGGAAAAAGAGTTCTTTATGCTCTATGAGATGAACCGCTATCTGTCGGTGCCGCTGTTTATTACTACAGACTCTATGCTGCATAACTACCATTTGTTTTTCAACCACCTGTTAAGGGTTTTAGAAAACGATAGCTTTATCCCGGAACTGAAAAAATTAAGCCAGTCCATGCTCTCCCTGGCAGAAAGGCAGTATTCGATCCTCAAAGGCACCAGCTGGGAAAATGCTGTTAAAAGAAATATGGGCTTTTTTGCCGTTGGCAGCAGGCTGCTGGAGCCGGAGATAGTGTGCCGGGGATAGTTCAAAACGAGGTTGAGCAGGAGCTGGCTTTAATCGAGGCCCATGCAGGGCTTGCCGTATCACCGCTGATGAATATGGGCGGCAGCTATGAGCCTCCCGGGGCACTGATGGAAGATTACTCCCAGTATATCCCGCGGGGCCATTACGAAAGGTCCGTAGCCTTGCAGGCCTATTTCAAGGCCATGATGTGGTATGGCAGGATGACTTTTCGTTTCAAGCACGAGGATGAGCTAAAATCGGCAGTTTTGATTACCCTGGCCCTAAACCGGGACGGCAACTACTCCAGCTGGGATAAAATCTACACGCCCACCAACTTTTTTGTGGGCAAAAGTGATGATATAACTTACCTCCAGCTTAAAGAGCTCCTTGATGAGATTTATGGCGATACTATCGACCTGACGACCATGGTGGCGGACCAGGAGCGCTGGCAGGCTTTTATAAAGGCAACAGCAGAACTGGAACCGCCGGCAATTAACTCCATACCCATATTTGACGAAAGCATCCAGCCTGACCGGGAGCAGGAGATAAAAGGTTTTCGCTTTATGGGCCAGCGCTTTACCATTGACGCCTCTATCTTTCAGAGGTTGATTTACCGGGAAGTCGAGGAAAACAGCCAGGGCGAGCGCCGGATGCTGCCCCGGGGCCTTGATATAACTGCTGCCCTGGGTTCGCAGCAAGCCTATGCCATCCTGGAAGAAATGGGTGAAACGGACTACCAGGGGTACCCCCAAAACATGACCAGATTGAGAGAGTATATCAGTAATTTAGATGCAGAGACCTGGGTCCAGAACCTGTACTGGGGCTGGCTTTATACTCTCCTGCCCCTGACCAGGGAAAAACCTGAAGGCTACCCGGCCTTTATGCAGCCGCCCGCCTGGCTTAAGAAAGCACTCACAACCTTCCTGGGGAGCTGGACCGAGTTAAAGCATGCCACGCTGCTTTATGCCAAACAGGTCTATGCTGAAGCCGGCGGCGGCGATGTAGGGGTCGACGACCGGGGCTATGTGGAGCCCAACCCCCACCTTTACGGCCGCCTGGCGGCGCTGGTGAGGATGACTAGGGAAGGCCTCCAGGCCAGGGAGCTGATCAGCGAGCGGGATGCTACCAGCCTGGAACGGCTGGAAGAACTGGCCCTGGCTTTAAAAACCATCTCTGAAAAAGAACTGAGCAACACACCCCTTACTGAGGCCGAATATGACTTGATCCGCTCCTACGGCGCCCAGCTGGAACATTTCTGGCTGGAGGCCCTGCAGGACGAAGGCATTGACCACCGCTCGGCCATTCATGACCGGCCGGCGGCCCTGGTAGCTGATGTGGCTACCGATCCGGGCGGCTGGGTTTTAGAGGAAGCGACCGGTTACGTTTACCAAATTTATGCCGCCGTGCCGGTGGACGGCAAGCTAAGGATCGCCATCGGCGGGGTCTATTCTTACTATGAGTTTCCCTGGCCCCTTAATGACCGCCTGACGGACAGCAAATGGCACCAGATGCTGGATACAGGCCAGGCGCCGCCGCTGCCTGACTGGACCGCTGCTTTTATAGCTGATGCAGATTCATAAGGTACTGCGAGTAGTCCTGTTAATCATCCCTCTGTTGGGATTGGTGCATACAGCCGGCAGCGGCAGGCAAGCTACAGATGATTTTGCCGCCTTCAGGGAAAAAAGAATGCAGCTTCCTGCCCGGCAGGAAGCTGCTTCCCCGGCTGCCGGGCGGAAGCATATGTTTTTGGGCGACGGCGCCGAAGAAGTAAAAGTCCCGGCCGCGTTGCTGCCCGGCAGCCCTTTAAGCAAAGACAATACCGGGCAGCCGGTTTTTTCCGCTGCTGCAGTCGAAGCTGTCATGGCAAAACTGGGCCTGGAATTTAGAACAGCAACTATAGCGGGCTGGGACAAGGAAAAAGAAGCTCTGTTTTTCAGGAAAGCTTATAAAGTATATGCACCGCCGCGGAGTGTGGGGGGCTGTAACCTTGTAAAAGAAGAAAGCTTTGACCTGGACGGGGACGGCCTGGCGGAAAAGTATGCACTGGAGCAAGGCAGGCTGGTAGTCAGCGGTGCCGCCGGGTTAATCTGGCAGACGCCGCAGGAATGGTGGGTAGAAGACTTTGCCCTGGGGGATGCCAGTAATGACGGCCGGCCCGATTTAAACCTGTCGGTGTGGAAGGAAGGCAGCTTCGGGCCTTACCGGCCCTTCTGGGTTGCTGAGGAAGATAGGAGCGTCAAGAACCACCTTTTTATCTTCAACCTGGTTGGCGGTTCCTTCAAACCGCTGTGGCAGTCATCCAACCTGGCGCGCCCCAATTATAGAATTGCCCTGGCTGACATCGAAGGTGACGGCAACAGTGAGCTGCTGGCCCTGGAAGGGCATTATGCCAGTCCCTGGTTAAGGCAGGTAAACCTCTGGCGTTGGAACGGCTGGGGGTTTACCTGCCTTACCGGCCTGTAAGCTGTCAGTATTATAATTTTTCCTCCACTGCCTTTAATTTTTGCTCCATGCTGCCCTGTTTATCCCTGCGGTCATCAATTTTAATTGAGGTTGATACGCGCAGAGCTCCTTCGTTAAAGGGGACTTCATGCATTTTGCGAATGACTGCTAGAATAACATCCAGGTCGCCTTCGATGATGGTTCCCATAGGGGTCAGCATATACTTGACCCCTTTTTCTTCTTGTAATACTTTATGACAGGCTGCCACATATTTGCTGACACTGGTGCCAGCAGTGCCAAGGGGTACAATTGTTGTTTCAACTATAGCCATACAACCGCCTCCGTTATATGATATATTCAACTAAAGATTAGTGAAAATCAGGCCAATTGTCAATTCAT
>JAAYGJ010000021.1 GCA_012727745.1 Clostridia bacterium
AGCATAACGCTAAATAACAAATATCTCGAAAAACTAGGTTTTAAAAGCATATCTAAGAGATATCAGTTAATGCATAATTCTTAATGAACCGCCGTATACCGAACGGTACGTACGGTGGTGTGAGAGGCCGCTGAATAAAATAATTATTCAGCTCCTACTCGATTATAATACATAGAAAGGGAAGAAAAGCGAACAAAATAGTTGAAATTTTCGTCAAATATGTAAGAGGAGGTGTGATTTTGGACGGAAAGATTGCTGGAAATATTAAGTCCTTATTGATTTTGTTATTAGCGCTTATTTTTTTGTTTCAAGTTGTGGGGCCTTTATATGCTGCTCCAAGTAGTGATATAGTGTATGTGGTTCCTGTTGAAGGTATGATTGATACCGGTATGGTTAATTTTATCGAACGTGTGTATAAAGAAGCAGATGAATTAGGCATTCGAAATATTATCTTGGAAATAGACACTCCGGGAGGCCTGGTCAATGAAGCAGTCCGGATCAAAAAAATTATCGATCGCTCGGTTACTCCTACTATTGCTTACGTAACTGGTGGAGCAATTTCGGCAGGAGCACTTTTGGCCTTGACGTCTCCTGAGTTAATCATGGCTCCCGGGACAACTATGGGAGCAGCCGAACCACGAATCGGTGATGAAAAGGCTGATGAAAAAACTGTTTCTTACTGGGCAAGTGAGCTTGCCGGCGCTGCTGAGCAAAATGGCAGGAATCCTGAAATTGCCAGAGCGATGGCAGATTCAGATATTGCTATTCCTAATTTGACTGAAAAAGGAAAACTGCTTACTTTGACGGCAAAAAAGGCCCTGGAGCATAAGATGATTGATGGTATTTTGGCTAATCGGGCGGAAGTACTAGAATTTTATGGTTTAAGCAATACTAGGGTTATTGAACAAGAACCGGCTTTTACCGAACAAGTATCCCGTTGGGTTACAAATCCGTATGTCAGCTCAGTCCTACTAACAATTGGAATTGCCGGGATCATAATTGAGATTTTTACTGTAGGATTTGGCATACCAGGAATTATTGGGTCCTTGGCTTTAGCTTTGTATTTTGGTGGTAGTCTTTTAGTAGGCCTTTCCGGTTGGGGAGCAATTCTCCTTTTTATTTTAGGCTTAATTCTTATGGCCTTAGAGGCTTTTGTTATTCCAGGGTTTGGGGTAGTAGGAATAGCCGGTTTAGCTTCTCTAATTACAAGCATTTTCCTGGCTGCACCTTCTAGTGAGCAGGCTTTGACTTCTTTAGTACTAGCTTTAATCGGAACTATTGTTTTAGTAGGTCTTAGTATTAAAATTTTGCCTACCAGAAAGGTGTGGCAGCGTTTGATCCTGGGTACTAAACTTGAAAAATCCTCAGGCTATGTTGCCTCTAGTCCTGATTACAGCGGTATGGAAGGGAAGGAAGGCAAAGCTTTAACTCCTTTAAGGCCAGCTGGAGTGGCGGAAATTGATGGTTTGCGGGTAGACGTAGTTACGGAAGGAGGTTTTGTGCAGGTTAGCCAACCGGTAAA
>JAAYGJ010000246.1 GCA_012727745.1 Clostridia bacterium
GACTGTGGGAGCTGAGGAATATTAAGGTTTAACAGCGTGCCCTCCGGTAAGCCATGCTTGAGTATTTGTTCGGCCAGTTTTACTGTAAAATTCGCGGCGAAGGTAAAATCGAATTCCTCCTCGCCAACCAGGGAAACCGCCATGGAAGGATAGTTATTGATACATCCCTCCAGCGCACCGGAAACTGTTCCCGAATACAGCACATCGGTGCCCAGATTCTCTCCTCTGTTTATACCCGATACTATCAAGGCTGGAGGTTCATCCAGGAGAGCATCCAGCGCCAATTTAACGCAGTCAGCCGGAGTGCCGTTAACTGCCAGGCATTTACTGAGAGAACTGCCCCAGGACATTTGCGTAACTCTTAATGGCTTATGCATAGTGATACCATGGCCAATTGCGCTGCGTTCCCTTTCCGGAGCTACTACAGCTACCCGGCCTATAGTTGTCAGAGCCAGGCTCAGGGCTTTAATACCTGGGGCATTAATACCGTCATCATTGGTAACCAGTATTAACAATGCTACACCTCATAAATAGATAAAGTCATAGTTTGGCCATTGCTGTCTTTTACCAGGCCAAACATTAGATTATAATCCTTTAATGTTTTGTTCAGCATATCAACTATTTTATACAATTCGGGGTTATTATTAACACTTTTGCTGGCCAGCAGTCTTATGGAGGTTCACCCTTTCGTAATTTATTATGTGGCTGCCTTGCAATCGCTACAATAACCAAAAAATTTTAACTGGTGGTCAATAATTTGAAAGCCTGTTTTCTGGGTTAATGCTTTTTCCAGTGTTTCCAACAAGTCATGATCGAATTCCTGTACCCGCCCGCAGTTTAGGCATATCATGTGGTGATGGTAATGGCTGTCGTGTTGGTTTAATTCATAACGAGTGCGGTTATCGCCAAGGTTTATTTTCATCAAAACCTCAAGTTCGACCAACAAATCGAGTGTTCGGTAAACAGTAGCCAGGCCGATTTCCGGGTAGTCTTCTTTAACGATTGTATATACTTCCTCGGCACTCAGATGTTCAGAAATCTTATTAATAAACGTCTTTAAAATCGCCTGTCGTTGGGGGGTTATTTTATAATTTAGTTGCTGCAGCTTGCTGCAGATGTCTTCCAGAGTTTTTTTCATAATCCACCCGATATTTTCCCCGGGAGCTTGTATGTATAAACCCGGCAAATAACATTTGTTTCCTGCCCACACAATAAAATGCTTTCAGACATTAGCTTTCACTCTCCTTATTCGCTCAGAGTGTCCCACTTACCACAGCGACTGCCCCAGCGGGCGATTAAATTACCATCTTCCTTTATATTAACAATTTCACACAGGTTTGAACAGCCATTACAGATAAAACTGCTGGCCTGGAAATTTTCTTCCGAAACCTCAAAGCCTTTAAACTTTGTTTGCGGATGTTTTTTGCTATAATCTCTGGTCAGTAGAGCAACCCCTAATGCCCCCATGACACCAAAGTGCTTGGGAATAATTATTTCACTTTGTAACGCCTTGCTGAAGGCCGCTTGAATGCCGCGATTGGCCGCAACCCCGCCTTGAAAAACAATAGGTGGGAGAATTTCTTTTCCTTTGGCAATGTTATTTAGGTAATTACGTACCAGCGCTTCGCAGAGCCCGGCGACGATATCTTCAGTATTGTGCCCCATTTGCTGTTTATGAATCATATCTGATTCAGCAAATACGGTACAACGGCCGGCTATGCGTACTGGATTGGTAGATTTAGCAGCCAGTTCGCCAAAGCTTTCGATAGGAATTTTTAAACGGGCAGCTTGCTGGTCAAGGAAAGAACCTGTACCGGCAGCGCAGACCGTGTTCATAGCGAAATCGGTTACTATTCCCTCCCGCATAATAATAATCTTAGAATCCTGGCCACCTATTTCAATAATTGTTTGCACATCAGGTACTTCCTGCCGGGCGGCTATGGCGTGGGCTGTGATCTCGTTTTTTACAATGTCAGCCCCAATAACAGCTCCGGCCAGGGTGCGACCGCTGCCGGTAGTGCCGGCGCCAGCAATTGTAACTGTTGCAGGGAGATTTTTTTTTAACTGGCGCAATCCTTCTTTTACGGCCTCTATAGGTTGTCCATGGGTACGCAAATAAATGCTGCTTAATATTTCCCCTTTATTATTTATGACAACTAAATTAGTGCTCACAGAACCGACGTCAACACCTAAGTAACAAGCTTGCATTTCTTTTGGCCTCCATTTTTTCACGCCGTTGACGCAAAAGATCAGTAAAAGCTTCCAAACGGGTTTCTATACCGGCACGGCCGGTTTGTTCATCAATATTTAAACATAAGACGGGAATACCAAAATCGCGGCTTACTTTAGGGAGGATGCTTTTAGCCACCATTTCCGGGATGCAGGTAAAAGGTGATATTTGCACTACCCCATCAAAGCCGTTTTTGGCATAGATTATAGTTTCACCAACGCTGTTTTGGCCGTGACCGCCAAGAAACTTATTAAGATAGGGATAAGCTGCCTGGCGCACGTCCTCAGTGCCATGTGCTAAAACGTCAGTTTTAGCATATTGGGCCAGATAAATAGAACGGTGAGTTATGGCACCCATTTCACCCAAAGTTTTTTCTATTTCCAGGTTCATAAAAGGTTCAAGCAATACATAAATCTCACCGATAATGCCAATTTTAAGGGGACGGCGTTCGGGATCACGTTGAACATTAAGTAAAAGCCCCCGGCATTCCTGGCGGGCGTCTTCAATTTCCTTTAGACTACGAGCCTTATCAGCTATTTTCAAGCAACGGTGAAAGATACGTGTAGTTTCCCCCCGTTTTATTTCATAGGGGCGTATTGATGTGGATAGCTGCTCCAGTTCATCCAGCAGTTTTAGCTTGGTCCAGGCCCGGCGCAAGGCATCGATAAAAGCTGGCCAGGATACCTTTGCTTTCTTTAATATTTTTCTTAGCTTGGTGAAGAAAGACCACAGCCCTGTTAGGGGAGGGTCAAAAATTACCATTTCAAAATTGTAGCCCAGGTCGCGCAAAATTTTTTCTTGCAATACTCCATACAGACCGGCCCGGCAGGGGCCAACGCCGCCAGAAGTAATTATTAAATTTGCCCCTCTTTCCAGGACTTCAACGTAAGTTCCCAACACAGTTTTAAAAGGAATACAAGCAAATTCCGGAGCGTACTGGACTCCCTTATCCAGGGTTGCTGGACTAGGACTGGCCGGTACTACTACCTCGAATCCCATGTCTTCTACTAGTTGTTTAAAGCCAAGGTAAGAATAACCCATATGAGCAAAAGACACTTTAATCATCTGTTTTTCTCCCTTTGCCGCAACATATCTACAAAAGCTTCCAGGCGGGTGCTCACACCAGCATCGCCTGTTTGCTCATCGATGCATATGGTCATAAAAGGCATTCGCCCCTTACTTAGTTGGCGAATATCCAGTTCCATAAATTTGTCTACCATGGCATCAGGACCGCAGCCGAAAGCTGTGATATGGATAATGCCATCTATATTATTTTGCTCGAGGAAATGATAAGTTGCCCCTAATACCAGGTTGGAGTAATGCCAGAAAAGTCGCTTGGTCAGGTATCTCTTAAATTTTTGCAGCTGAGCATTAGTGAGCATTTCCATAGTCCAGACATTGACAGCCATCTTTTGTAGCTTACCGACAATATTTAGGCTGATATAGCTGTCGTGGACCTGATAGGGGTAACCTAGTACGGCCAGATTTAAATTTGTAGGTGGGAACTGCGGGGGATCGACTGCTTGCCCTTGCAGTTTGGCCATAGCTTGTAACGGTAGATAGCCTTCCAGGAGTAATTTTCGGTAGGCTTTTTGGTGACGGCGTCCTTCCAGCCAGGCAGACCAGGCCTGACGGCGGCTAAAACCCAGTATTTCGGCAATCCCACGGCAGGTTGTCCAATAAGGCAATAAACTACAGCTATTATTAATTTGAAGGTCTAGCAGGGGTGGCAAGTCGTCTAAAGTAGCTCGGACCATATCCGGTAACCCCAGAAACTTGGGGCAAAAGGTATCATGGCGGTTAAGTTTTACCAGACGGGGAATAAAGATGGCGTCAACTTTGTTTTTCAAAGCCATTACATGACCGTGGTAAAGCTTAATGGGGATGCAAGCGTCTGCGAC
>JAAYGJ010000247.1 GCA_012727745.1 Clostridia bacterium
GTCCATAATCTACCCCCCTTCCCATTGTGATGCTTGCGGGCGGCGTTTGCGGCCGCTGGAACTCGTTCCAGTGCTGGGCTATTTTCTCTACCGGGGCCGTTGCCGCCAGTGCGGTGCCCCGCTTTTCCGCTGGTATCCGCTCCTAGAGCTCCTGACTGCCGGGCTGTACCTGCTGCTCTGGCATCGTTTTGGCCCCGGCTGGGTACTGCTAAAATACATGTTGCTGCTGTCGTTAATGGTAGTTATAGCCGGTATTGACCTGCAGACCTATCTTATTCCTGATGGCCTGGTGCTGCTGGGTTTGTTGCTGGGCGCAGTCTTTTTACCTTTTGCCGATATCGCCTGGCAGATGGCTATTTCTGGTGCCCTTGTGGGTGGGGGCTTGCTACTTTTGCTGGCAGCAGTGAGCCGGGGCGGCATGGGCGGCGGTGATGTCAAACTGGGCTTTATCCTGGGCCTTTGCCTGGGCTGGCAGCAAGTACTTATAGTCCTTCTGGTAGCAGTTGTTACCGGCGCCCTGGCCGGACTGGCGCTGATGGCTTTAGGCCGCAAAGGACGCCGTGATGCCCTGCCTTTTGCCCCCTGCCTGGCTGTCGGACTTGTGCTGGCTCTCTTAAGGGGGCCTGAACTGGCGGGCTGGTACCTGACCAAATTTATGGGCCTGTAAAAGCTCTTTAGTGTCGCCTCGAGCCAGGAAGCTGGAGGCAGGAGCAGGGAAGCAGGAAGGAAGGGGCAGGAGTAGGAGTAAAGAAATAGGAGGCAGGATATGGGGCGGCCGGAGTATAGAGCGGCCGTTGCTGGCGGAGCTAAACAGGCTCAAGAGAACGAATTATTCTTGCTAAGAATGAAAGGTACAGCGGCCTCATGATTATTAATATTTTAGGGACGAATAGGGAAAAAGGTTTTACTTTGGCGGAGTTACTGGTTGCGACTGCTATTATCAGTTTGCTGCTGACTGTATCCATACCCCTGTTTAACCGAAGCCTCAAAGAGTGGCAGTTAGAGACAGCAGCCTGGCAACTGGCAACTAATATCCGCCTGGTGCAGCAAATGGCTGTCAGCGGCGAAGACCGGCACCGGACTATTTTATTTGACCCTGTTAATAATCTTTACCGGATAAGGAAAGATGCGGTTATTATCAGTGAAAACAAACTACCTGCCGGAGTGACTTTTGCCAGCATTGCCTTTGCTAACAACCGCCTGGCTTTTACCCTGACAGGGGCGCCTACTGCCAGCGGCGATATAGTTTTGCAGAACTGCTACGGCAGCAAATATTATATCAGGGTGTTACCGGTCACCGGCCGGGTAAAGGCAGGGAAAACTATATGAAGGGCTGGCGCTTTTTTGCTAATAAACGGGGGTTTAGCTTGCTGGAGACGCTACTGGCTTCCGTGCTGCTGGTAGCGGTATTAGCACCTCTTACAGGTATGTTCGCTACTGCTGCCCGGGCTTATGCTCGGAGCTGGCAGGAGACAGTTCTCCTCAATCTGGGCCGCGCCTGTTTGGAAAAGCACCGGGCTCTGGGGTACGATGAATTGGCCCAGCTGGCTGGCGAGGATAGTTCCTGGCAGCCCTGCAGCGACTTTCCTGATTATGAATACCAGGTGGCGGTTAATGTTTATGACGCCAGGCTGGCAGTATTGGCCCTGGTAGTACGGGTACGGCCGCTGGCTGACCGGCAAGCTGAGGTGGAACTGGCAACTCTGGTTGCCCGCTGGCCATGAGGGAGCGGCGGGATGGCTTTACCTTGATTGAAGTCCTCCTGGCAGCGGCGTTGATGGTGATAATCATGACGGCTTGTTTACATATTTCTAAAATCAGTATCTCCTGGTGGCAGAAGGGGCGGGACCGCATTGATGCCCAGCAAAACGCCCGCGTCGCCATGATGTTTTTGACCGGGGAAATCCAGGCGGCCCGGGAGGTTGTTAGTGGCTCCAATGCGGAAGTATTGATTATTGCCACGCTGCTGGGAAAACAATATAGATTTGAACTTAAGGATGGCAATTTAAGGAGGGCAGTTAAAAATCCCGGCTCCCTGACTTTTGAGGGATATAACCTGCTGGCCTATGGCGTTAAAAAACTTGAATTTGCTTATGACCGGCCCGCTCTTCCCCAGGCAAGCAGAGTTGTTACTATTCACCTGGTTTGCTGTGACCCAGAGGGGCGGGAGTTTCCGCTGACTACAGCGGTAGCCCTCCGGCTCAAGCTGCTTAACGAGGAGTAACCGGGTTTAGCCATGCTTGTTTACAGGCATTATACAGGACGGAATAAAATACGCAGATGGGGCAAGCGGGGCACTGCCCTGCCGGCCGTGCTTATAGTGATCGTGCTCATTTCTCTTTTGGGCTCCGCTCTGCTGTCCCTGGTCCTGCTGGAACGAAGGAGTGGCAGCAACGCCCAAAAAATCTGTCAGGCCGGCTACCTGGCTGAAGCAGGGCTTAATTTAGCCCTGGCTCACCTGCGGCAGGAGCCGGGCTGGCAGCAGGGCATAGGAGTGACTTCCCTGCCCGGAATTGAGGGAAAGATTGAAGAGGTTAGCGTTAGCTCTCGGGTGATGAGTTATCGCTTGCGTTCTACGGCGACTGTTGGCGGTATCAGCCAAACCCTGGTACTGGAACTGGCCCGTCCTTTCAGCAGTTACGCTCTGGCCTGTGCCGGCAGCCTGACCTTACAGGATACACTTAGTGTTGAGGGCGACATCTTCAGCCTGGGCAGCGTCCGGCTGCCTGACGGTGCCGCCGCCAATGTAATTGCCGGCGGCGATTTGACGAATATGGGGATTGTAGGGGGTAGTGTGATCTGCGGCGGTTACTTGTTCAACAGCGGTATGATCAGAGGCGACGCTACAGTTGGCTGCAGTAGCGACCGTTACGGCCGGGACCCCAATCATTACGGCAAAATCAACGGGCAGCTGAATAAGGGTCTGCTTGTGCCTTTGCCCGATTGGCCAGCAGATTTGGTGGAACCCTACCAGCAGGCCGCCTGGCTGGCTCCGGGCGAATATACCCTGGCGGAAATCCAGGCGATTGTCAACGGGCTCCCGGGCGAGGTCAAAACCCTTTACTGCGGCGGCGATCTGGCTATTATGCCTGTGACAGCTACTTTGCCTGAAGGAGAAGGCTTGCCTGAGGAACAAAATTATTATCGCACCCGGGCCATAATTGCCGCAGCGGGTGATATTTACCTGGCCCAAGATATGCGAGCGGAGAGCACAGCTGATGCCTGGGCTTTTATAGCCGGACAGGATTTAATCCTGGCAGGCGGGGTAACAGTAGATGCCGTCCTGGCCTGTGCCGGATATTTCTATAAACAGGGGGAAATGAGTACGATTAACGGGGCGCTCCTGGCCGGCAGCATCGAATTGATAACAGCAGATAGCGATAGTAATACGAGCATGTCGGGGAAGGGGCGGGGCTGGATAAAAGGCCGCCTTTCCATTAGCTTTAATCCGGCTATAGTGGAAGCTCTGACTTCCTGGCTGCCTACGTCAACATGGCAGGTGCTGGCCTGGCAGCAGGCTTCTCTGTACTAACAATAGCTGCTAATTGCGACTGTGCTTGAATTATATCTTGCTGTTGATAGAGGGGTGGCAGCGTTACTGTTATAAGCTTGCAAATTTAGACCGGCGCTATCAAGATTTAGCCCTTGATCAGGAAGGAATATTTTGCCGTCCCTTGAATTATACTAAAAGGAAGTTGGTAAAGGGGTGGGTAGATGATCTTAGCAGCAGCAGATCTTAAAGCCGTTCTGCAGGCAGCCCTGCAGGAGGGCGGTGATTTTGCAGAAATCTTTTTAGAACGCAGGCGGACGACCAGTATTGTTTGTGAAGATAATAAAATTGAACGGGTTGTATCCGGCCTGGACCAGGGGGCTGGCATTAGGGTTTTGATGGGAGATAATACTGCTTACGGCTACAGTAATGACCTCAGCCGTGAGAGCCTGGTTGCGACTGCAGCCCTGGTCGGCAAGGCGGCAAAAAGTAAGCCTCAGACTAAAGAGATTAGCTTTACCTCGCCCCCGTCCCCGGGGGAATTTGTGATTAAAAAACGTCCTGACCAGGTACCGGTAGAGGAAAAGGTCTCTCTGGTGCAAAGGGCTAATGATGCTGCCCGGGCGGTAGATGAGCGGGTAGTTCAGGTAACAGTAGGTTACGGCGATGTTATTCAAGAAGTTACTATTGCCAACAGTGAGGGCCTGCTAGTAGATGATGAGCGGGTGAGGGTCCGCTTTGTAGTAAACGCAGTAGCTTCAGACGGCAAAAACATTCAGACCGGTTTTGAATCTGCCGGCGGGCATTTGGGTTGGGAGCTATTTGAGGACGTTGACCCGGAAGAGCAGGCCAGGCGGGCGGCCCGGCGGGCGGTAATGATGCTGGAGGCTAAACCGGCGCCAGCAGGCAAGATGACAGTGGTGATGGCCGGGGAGGCCGGCGGTACCATGATCCACGAAGCTTGCGGGCATGGCCTGGAAGCAGATTTGGTACAGAAACAGCTTTCAGTTTATGCCGGCAAGCTGGGGCAAAAAGTAGCCTCCGAACTTATTACTGTGATTGATGATGGGACTATTCCGGGCAAGTATGGTTCCCTGCGTTTTGATGACGAAGGCACTCCGGGACAAAAAAATGTTTTGATCGAAAACGGTATCCTCAAAGCTTATATGTATGATTACCTGACGGCGCGTAAAGAAGGGCGCCGTTCTACCGGCAATGGCCGCCGCCAATCTTACCAGGATCGGCCTATTCCCCGTATGACCAATACATATATTGCTCCGGGCAAGGACAGTCCTGAAAGCATTTTGAAAGATACCCCCTCGGGCCTGCTGGTCAAACGTATGGGGGGCGGCCAGGTAAATACCACCAACGGCGATTTTGTTTTTGATGTAGCTGAAGGCTACCTGATCCAGGATGGTAAAATCGGCCCGGCGGTACGGGGTGCTACCCTGACCGGAAATGGTCCGGAAGTGTTAAAGATAATCGACCGGGTTGGTAATGACCTGGGCTTTGCCCTGGGAACCTGCGGCAAAGACGGTCAGGGAGTTCCTGTCGGTGACGCCCAGCCGACCATTCGCATCCCGGAGATGGTTGTGGGCGGTATCCTGGATGAGGAGGATGGAGCATAATGGATTATGAGGCCCTGGAAAAAAAGTATCTCGACCTGGCACAAGAGGTCTGCGACAGAGTAGCCGGCAAAGGCGCTGTTGCCGAAGCCTACATCAGTGCCGGTGAAGAACTGAGCATTGAAGTCCGCAACCAGGAAGTGGAGGCCCTAACCATTGCTAAAGACCGGGGGTTGGGCTTAAGGGTGATTAGTGGACACCGGGTGGGCTTTGCCTTTACTACCGATTTTAGCCCTGAGGCTCTGGAGGCTTGCGTGGAACAGGCGCTGGCTAACGCCCGCCTGGCTACAGCAGACGAGCATAATTGCCTGCCTGGCCGTTATCCCGCTTACCCCCAATTAGAACTGTTTGATCCGGAGATTAGCTCCACACCGGTAGAGGCCAAAATTGAACTGGCACGGGAAATTGAACGTCAGGCCCGGGCCTACGATCCCCGGGTCAAGATAACGGAAAGCTGTAGCTACAACGACTCCCGCTATGTGGTGGCTTTGGCCAATTCACAGGGTATTAGAGCGGCTTATCACGGTGCCTACTGTGGCGCCAGCACTTTTGTGGTAGCAGTGGAAGGGGAGGATAACCAGACAGGCTTTGGCCTGGCTTATGGTTTAAAATACAGCGACCTGGATGCCGCCAGGATAGGACGGGAGGGGGCTGCTAAAGCGGTGCGGATGCTGGGAGCGAAAAAAATTGGCACCCAGCGGGCAGCGGTAGTCTTTGAGCCTTATATTGCGACCAGTTTTCTAGGTGTGATAGCTCCGGCCCTGACTGCCGATGCGGTCCAGAAAGGCAAATCCCTTTTTCGCGGCAAAGTGGGGCAGCAGGTGGCAGCACCATTGATCAGCATAATTGACGATGGCTGCCGTCCCGGCGGCATTGCTACCAGCCCTTTTGATGGCGAAGGAGTACCCAGTGAACGTACAGTACTGGTTGAGCAGGGTGTACTCAGGTGTTTTTTACATAATACTTATACCGCCGCCCGTGACGGGGTAAGATCCACCGGTAACGGCTCCCGGGGTTCTTTCAAGTCTATGCCCGAGGGGGGGACCACCAATTTTTATATTGAGGCAGGGACAAAAGCTCCGGAAGATATTATAAAAGAAGTCTCCAGAGGTTTATACGTGACTGAAGTTATGGGAATGCACACGGCTAACCCTATTTCCGGCGATTTCTCGGTTGGGGCTAGCGGAATCTGGATTGAAAATGGTGAGTTTACTACTCCGGTGCGGGGTATAGCAATTGCCGGCAATATTATTAGCCTCTTGGAGGCGATTGATGCTGTCGGCAGCGATCTGACCTTTTTCGGTACCAGCGGTGCACCGACCTTGCGGATTGCCAACATGACTATTAGTGGATAGAAGCGGTGCCAACAAAAGGGCAAAGTAATATTGCAAACGACTCTGTATTTACGTATTTACGGGA
>JAAYGJ010000248.1 GCA_012727745.1 Clostridia bacterium
GAGCAGGAGCTTAAGGACTTATTAAATAATTTTTACGGCTCGTCTGTGTTTGTTACTCATAACCTGGAGGAAGCTTATCGTCTCTGTCCGAATTTGCTGATCCTCGAGGATGGAAAAGTAATCGCCAGCGGTTCCAGGGAAGATATTTTTAACAGACCTCCCAATCTGGCTACTGCCCGGATAACAGGCTGTGAAAACTTGTCCAGAGTCAGGGTCCTTAAGGATAATACGCTGGAAGCCCTGGACTGGGGATGTTTTTTGGGTATAACCGCTGATAATATGATTGAAGGGGCGAGCCATGCCGGTATCTATAGCTGGCATATTCACCCGGCAGGCAAGGATGATCATCTTAACACTGTGCACTGCCGGGTTGTCAATTTCATTGAATTGCCTCACCAGGTGACCTTACTAGTTAAGCCGGTCGGAAAAGAGGACAATAAGAATATAAACTGTCTTAAATTGTCGGTTTCCAATGAGAAATGGCGCCAGATAGCCTCTCAAAGCCCTAAAGAGCTGAAAATATGCTTGCCTCCGGATAAAGTTTTTTTAACTTGTTATACAGGTCACTCATAATTTTACTGAGGCCATGCAGCTGGGCAGCAGACTGGAGGTGATGAGCCCGGGACGGGTGAGCTAGCAGACAGACAGCGTTATTAGATGGGAGGTAGAAGAGAGTGGTTAGTTCGGGTAGCATTCTGGCTAGATTAAAAAAGAAGGTTTTTCACCTGGTAGCCGACCGGCGCCTGGATCAAACTCCAGTGCTGGTAAAGGCGTCGCCGCTCAGCCCGCAGGATACCATCGGCTCAACCCGGCGGCAGGACTATGTGCTGTTAAAGGGCAAAGAACGGTTGTTACAGGCCGAAGTGCTGGGCGCCAAAGGTCAGGCATTTACTAGTTCGCTGGGGGATTTCTCGGGCAGCCTGGCCGATGTCCTGGCGCTGCCACTGACCGACGATTTTCAGCGCGCCGTGTTCCTGGCCTGCGTGAACGCCCTTGTCTGCAGTACAGGGTTACAAAAGAATACAATTCACTGTAAAAACAGCGGGCCAGAGCTGTGTGCCGGGGAGGCGGCCGATTACATCCGAAAAATGTGTGCCCCTACTTCTATCCTGATGGTTGGCTACCAGCCGGCGCTGGCCGAAGCACTTAATAAAGAATTCAATCTAAAAGTAGTGGATCTGGACCCCGACAATATCGGGACCGTAAAGAACGGCGTGGCTATCGACGACGGGCGGGCTGACCTATCAGCAGCGATCGAAAAAGCCGATCTTATTTTTGCAACGGGCAGCACCCTCTGCAACGACACCTTTGACCTTTTCTATCAAAATGGCAAAAAGCCGGTGCTTACTTTCGGCACCACCTCCGCAGGGGCATGCGCGTTGCTCGGGATCCCCAGGTTTTGTCCCCAGTCAACTTCTGGGGAATAATGAGCCAACGATAGACATTTTGTGACCTGGCTTTGTTGTAAACGACCTTTAGTTTTACCAGGATATAATTATCAAATGCTTATTATCTTCGGTATAATATTTTTGTTGTAGCTTTATTGGGGGTGGTTATGATGAAATTTGCCCGTGTCAAAACCGAAGATGCGGTAGGGATGATTTTACCACATGATATAACCCAAATTGTAAAAGGAGGTTTCAAGGGAACGGCTTTTAAGAAAGGCCATATCATTAAAGCAGAAGATATTCCCAAGTTGTTAGATATCGGAAAGGAGCATATATACTCACTTGAGCTTGAGGACGGTGATGTACATGAAGATGAAGCCGGGATGCGTATAGCTAAGGCTGCGGCCGGAACAGGTCTTGAACTTAAAGGCCCTTCAGAGGGGAAGGTAGAGTTAATCGCTGCCATTGACGGTTTGCTAAAAGTAAATGCACGCGCTTTAAAACAGCTAAACAGCCTTACGGATGTAATGATGGCCACTCTGCATAATAATACCCC
>JAAYGJ010000249.1 GCA_012727745.1 Clostridia bacterium
GGATTTTAACAACGATCGGGTGTCGCTGGCCCGGTTGCAAGGAAATAAGTGGCAGGAACTAGTTGGCGGAGAACACCGTTTCCGGGCCCGACGGCGTAACATTAGGTATGAAGAAATGTTACAAGACCTGATTGGGATTGCATCTGCCGACCTTTTCTGGTCTACCTTTTGCGTGGGACAACCTTTACCGGAACCGGGCCAGTTGAGCCAGAGTGTACAGCAGCTGTTATCCGGCAGTGGTACTTACGGAGGGGAAGCATTGCAGAAATTGGAGCACTGGCTGGGGGAAAAAACCAGATATACCGGACGCCTGGGGGTATCCAGCCGGGATAAGAATAAAGATCGGGAATTGGAATTGTTACAGCAAGAAAAACTGCAGCTAGAACAGGCGGTGCAAACTGCAGTTGCCAGTGTTGATGCTGTCCATGTTTTAGAGGAACAGATAGCTTCACTGGAACAACAGAAGCGGGAAGCAGAAAAGTTATTGGCGCAGAAAGAGGGCCTGCACCGCGATTGGGTACGCTGGCGCTCTTTGCGGGAACGCTATATAAATGCTCTGCAGGAACAGAGGCGTTTATACCAGGCCCAGCAGGAGGCCATTAGCTTGCAAGAGAAGCTTGATAAACTGGCGCAGGAGATTGAGCAGCAGTATCCCGAATTTTTGACTGCCCCGCAGGATTTAGAGGCCGACCTGGATGCTCTCGTTCGGCTAGAAGAAGATTTGCAACAGCAACGGGAGGAAATTGGCAAGCTTAAAGCTGCTTTTGAAAAGCAAAAACAGGAACTGCAGCAGTTGCAAGAGGAGCTGCAGGGGCCGTTGGCTCCGGTAGTGGGCCGGCCCCACCTGGCCCGGGAGCATCGGGAATTGTTGCAGTCTTTACGCCAGCAGCAAGAACTGCAAAACCGGCTGGCCAGCCTTGACAGCCAGGAAGAGGAAGCCCGAGCTGTGCTAACAGAGCTGCAGGCCTGGGCCGGCCTGGGGGAGAAATCCCTTGCTTATTACCGCCAAGCAGCCCGCAGCGCCTTGCAGAAATATGCAGAGTTACAGGCAATGTTACAGGAGCAGGAAACAAAACAAAAGGAGCTGGCTTCTCGTTTTGGCCTTTTACAGCAAGGTTCGCCGGAGCTGTTGGCCCTTTGCCGGGACTACCATAGCCGTAAAGCTGCGCTGGAACAGGAATACAATGCTGTCCGGGAGGGGCACCGGCAAGCCAGTGAGCAGTTGCGCCGTTACCAGGAGGAAAAGGAAGATATCGAGCGGCAATTTGCTGATCTGGCAGAAATTCCGGCTTCTGCTATTGCTATGATCGATAGCAAACTGGACCTGGAACGTAAAAAGCGAGCTCTGGAGGCGGAAGAGGGGACCGTGCATACCGGCGGCAGGGGCAGGGCTTGCCTGCTGGTGGCTTTGCTGGCCCTGGCAGGAGCTATTATTTCCCTGGCGACAGGGCAACCGTTGGTTGCCTTAGGGCTGTTTGCTGCAACCCTGGTTGCGGGGGCATATAGTTATGTTTGTAGCCGTAAAAGTAAAGCTCAGACTGCCTCTGCGGAGCTAAATAGCGTAGTGGCTGAGTTACATAAATTGGAGGCGCAACTGGGCCGTTTGGCCCAGCACCCCCTTGACGAGCTGGCCGCTATTCATGAACGTTTAAAATTGCGGGAGCAACGGCGGCAGGTACTATCTGCCCTGGCCGGGGATTTGCCTTCCCGTGAGCAGCTGGTCCGGCTGGAGGAAAAACTTTCTCAGGCAGGTAAAGAATTGACGGAGTTCAAAAGACGGCTTCAGCCTGTAATTGAAACTCTGGGCGACCCCCAGGCTGCATTTTATGAGTGGCAAAGTCGTCAGGAGGAATTAAAGCGGCTGCAAGAACGGCTTACCCTTTTTGCCCGGGAGCAATATGGTGTCGCGCCGGAGGAGGTAGCCAGCCTCAATCCCCGGGAGGCTGAAGGATGGCAGGAGGTACAGTTATTGGCAGCTATCCAGGGTGAAGAACCGGAGACAGTGGGCGAGGCAGCCAGCTGGTTAGCTGCTTTACCTGATACTTGCTGGGCGGACTGGCAGGAAGAAGCAGAACGTTACCAGGAGGCGCAGGCTGTCTTACATACCTGTACTATCCAGCGGCGTGAGCTGGAGCAAGCGGACGAGCAGGGCAGGAGCAGCTTGGAACGTCTGGCAGAAAAAATTGCCGGTCTGCGACAGAAAATTGCTCCTTTCACAGAAACAAGCTCCGGCGAAGAGCTTGAACAGCTACTAGCAAGATGTAGCGCTGTAGAGAAGGAACTCGAGGGCACCAGGAAAGTATTGAACAGCCTGCAGCAGAATTTGCAGGAGCAGGAAAGGAAACTACAGGAACAAATCAATTACAGAGAACAGCTCGCCACAAAACTGGCAGCAATATTAGCGCCGGCTCAGGGACAGGTGCTACAGGCCAGAGAACGCTGGCAGCAGTGGCAGCAGATGGAGGGAGAAAGGAAAGAACTATCTGCTGCATTAGCAGGTTTGTTTAAAGGCTGGGATGTTAAGGGTCTGGAAGAACTGGAGTTAAAAGTTATCGATGCTAATAATACCGCGATTCAGGTAAAGAACGAATGGCAGCAACTGGTGGAAAGCCGGCCTGGACTGCCCGGCCTGGAAATGCGAGACCAGTGGGAACAGTTGGAGGCCGAGTATGCAGCCCTTGAGCAGGAACTAAGACAGCTGCAGGAACAGATAAGGTCTTTGGCCGATCAAATTTTAGAACGCAATAAAGAGCTGAGTGTATTAATGAGCCCGGATGTGGTCAACATTGCGGCTGCCAGAGACAGAATTGCCGATCTGGAGCTGGAGTGTGAACGGCTGGAACTGGAGACCGCAGCCCTGGCACTGGCCTACCGGGAACTAGCCGCGGTGCAAAACCTTTACAATACCACCCACCGCGAGCGCCTGGCTGCTACAGCCAGCCAGTACTTTTCCGATCTTACCTGCTCCCCCGGGAGGCAGGTTGTTCTTGATGACAATTTCAATATAAAAGTAGCTGAAGCCAATGGCCAGATGGTGGAAGTTACCCAGTTGAGTCAAGGGGCCCAGGATCAGTTACAAGTGGCTTTGCGCCTTGCTATCGCTGACCTGGTTGCCGGGGATTACCGGCTACCCCTGATATTTGATGACCCTTTTCTTAACTTTGATAATACCCGTCTGGCCCAGTTGCAGGTGTCGCTGAACAATGTTGCCGCCCGGCGGCAAATATTAATTCTCTCACACCGGCAGGAATATGAAAAATGGGGTTTGCCGGCGCAGGTAGAAGTTAATAACAACTAATTATTCTGCAACATGTCTTCGGGCAGCATTTTATCAGTTTTAATGAACACCAGTGCCAGTAGGGTTATTAGCCCCGTCAGTACTGCTGCACCAATAAAAAGGGGTAGCTGTCCCAGGGTCATTGCCAGGCTGAAGGCCGGAGGACCAAGAGCTACCCCAAAAAATCGCATTGAGCCGTACAGGCAGGTTATACTACCGCGCGATTTTGCGCTGGAGCTGGTAATTAAAGTATTGACCGCAGGTAAGATAGTACCTGTAGCGAAGCCCATAAAGGCCATAGCTACAAAAAATACATAAATATTGCGGAAAAAACCCATTGTTACCAGGGCAGCAGATTCAATTACCAGACCGGCAATTATAATGATTTTGAGTAGCTTGCCGATTTTTTCCTGGAAATAGAGGCCGGCCAGGTAAGAAGTGAGGGCCATTACACCAACCGGAATGGCGATTAGCAGGCCGATGTAAATGCCGGTTATACCGTAATTAGCTTCCAGAATGTCAGAAACATAACTTAAAACCCCGAATAAGACAAAGAGAACAACCATTCCGGCCAGGATAGAGGCCATTAGCGATAAGCCCTTTTGTTTTAAAAGCACACCCAATTCCTGGAAATATTGGCCGAAATCAGGCTTATTTTTTTTGTTTTGCTTCGGTTCCTGGACCAAAAACCATACTGCCAGTCCGATGGGGATGGCCAGCAGGCCATAAAAGAAAAAAGGGGCAAACCAGATTAGCAAACTTATAGCAGAGCCGGCAATAGGGCTGACTACTTTACCCAGGCCGTTGGAAGCTTCTAGCAGGCCTAGGGCTTTAGTCCGTTCCTTGCTTTGAAAAATGTCGCTGGTCAGAGCCATAGCTAGCTGATAAGTACCACCGGCACCAATACCTTGAAGGATGCGGCTGCCCAGAATTAGGTAGTAGGGGGAAGCAAGCAGCCAGGCTGCCAGACCGGCCAGCAAACCGCCCAGGCCATACAATAGCAGGGCCGGTGCCATAATCGTTTTACGACCGTAGTGGTCAGAGAAAAAACCGGCAAAAGGGATAACTATTCCTGCTGGCAGGGAGAAAGCGGTGATATAAAGGCTCACCTGTACCAGGCTGACCCCTAGTTCCGTCCGTATTAAGGGCAAGATAGGAACCAGCATCGAATTACCCAGTACCATAATAAAAGGTACGGTACAGAGGATAGCAAAGGGTAATTTTGTTGAGGATTTCAAGCGAGGCAACCTCCCGTTTTATAAAGTGGAATATAGCTCCGGGGATAGAAACTGTATCTATTTTGTCACCAGGAGTAAAAAAAATGAGTGGGAATTAAAGATTTGTAAAAATCAAGGCCTCCAGAGAAGTAATACCTCTGGAGGACCGGGGAGTGTTTTATTGGGAGGTTTGTAGTTAATCAGGCTTGCTATTACCAGATACCGAAGAAGAGCAGGATGAGGATTAAGAATAAAATAAAGCCCCAGCTGCCAAACTTGCTGCCGCCGCCGTACCAGTTCCTTGTATCTGCCATGTAATAAACACTCCTTTCCAAGATTTACTTTAATTTATGCCAGAGGCTATAAAAATGTGATGCTGAAAAAGGTGGTTTAGGGATTACATAAGGGGCCAAATTTCCCCCAACTGATTGTTTCGTTAAAAATAAAGGGTATATTAAAGCTCCTGTCGCTAGGGAGAATTTATTTGCTATTGTGTGATACTTTCTTTGCCCGGTTGTATAACTAATAGAGACGTTGTCTAAATTTGAAGAGCATCTGCAAATATTTTTATCTGACAGTATGTACTTTTAGTTAGATGGTTTATTGTAAAATTTAGCCTAGGTAAGTTGTAAAATTAAATGCCGCACATATAAAAATAGAGACTCATGGCAAAACCTCTGATATGTTAAAGGTGAGTAAACCACAACATAAAGGAGGCCATGCCCATGAGTCAATCCCATTGTACCA
>JAAYGJ010000022.1 GCA_012727745.1 Clostridia bacterium
CTATTGATGTTTAAGTATTCAAGCCCAACTTTTATAGCAATTGCTTTCGACTCTGCTGGGGTAGCTACCGGTCCCATGATAGTTACTTTTGTTTCTGCGATTATTATAGGAATGGCATCGGAATTAGGAAAAGGAGAACCTTTAATAGAGGGGTTCGGAATGATTGCCCTAGTTGCTTTAACACCTATATTAGCTGTCCTTACCCTAGGCTTACTATATGGCGAAAGGAGCCAAAAAAGCGATGGAATACAAGCTAATAATAACGATTATTAAAAAAGGGTGGGCCGAAAGAATACTAAATGCTGCCCGCAAAGCCGGCTCCAGGGGGGGAACTATTCTTCACGGCCGGGGTGCTGCTGGCATCCATGAGCAGAAAAAGCTGCTTGGTATCCCCATCGAACCAGAAAAGGAGATAGTGTTAACGCTGATCCAGCAGGAAAAGGTCGAAGAAGTCCTTGCAGCAATAACGGAAGCAGGGCAGCTTAACAAACCAGGCACTGGTATTAGCTTTGTCCTGGATGTTGAAAAGGTATTAGGTATTTTAGGCTAAAAATACGGCCTTTCGCATAAGAGGCCGTCATTTTTTTAGCTCATATAAGCAACGGGTTCACCATTTAGTATTTATGGTGAACCCGTTGCTTATAACTATTTGGCAGGGGTGGCAGGGCTCGAACCCGCAACCAACGGTTTTGGAGACCGCTACTCTACCAGTTGAGCTACACCCCTATGGCAACTTCAATTATAACCGCATCTGCCTTTTACGTCAAGCTTGCTGCGGCTATATAACAGCTTTTTTGGTAACAAAGCAGGTTTCTTTTGCCCGGAACCGAATATAGATAGATAAGGTAAATGATCATGAGGTGTTGTAATTGGTTTGTGCTGACCTTCACATCCATACGAATGCTTCAGACGGTAGCATGGACCCTGCTGCTATTCTGGAACAAGCAAAACAAATGGGGTTAAAAGCTCTCAGTTTTACTGATCATGAAAGCATAGCAGCCTACCACCAAGTTAAAGATTATGCCCACAAGCTTGACCTACATCTTTTACCTGGAATTGAAATGGTCGCAAGCTACAAGGGACAGGAAATTCATCTGTTGGGCTATAACTTTAATCCCTATTCCAAAATATTGACAGATAAATTGCACAAAATATGTCAAGAACGCAATGCTGTCGCCCGAGAGAGCATTCGTCTGCTGCAAAAATTTAATTTTAATATTAGTTGGGAGCAAGCAGAAAACTTAATCCCGCCAGGTGGAGTTCTGGGTAAAAACCATATTTTACAGCTTATGCGCCAGGCTGGTTATATTCAGAATCGCCAAGAGACTATAGCTTTCTTGCGTCAGTATTTAAACGCCGGGGGCCTGGTATATATTCCTTATGAAGGTAATCCCCTGGCCGAAGCCGTAACTTTAATCCATGCGGCAAACGGTATAGCAGTACTTGCCCACCCGGGTCTCATCAAAGACCAGAACTTAATCGAAGCAATGCTGGCCGAGGGAATTGACGGTCTGGAGGTGTTTTATTATTATCTAGGAGATAAACGCCGGGACTATATCCGTTATTTTTACCGCCTGGCTAAAAAAAACAAATTGCTAATTACCGGCGGTTCTGATTTTCACGGAATATACCCGCCGGTAAGAATAGGGGCGATGGGTTTATCATCAAGCTATATGGACAAATTAATTAAATATAGTAATCGTCGCCAGCAATTATCACACTTTAAGGAGGTTTCCAGTCTAACATGAAAATTGCTGTACTAATGGGCGGCCCCTCTTCTGAAAGAGAAGTCTCATTAAAAAGTGGAACAGCTGTTTATAAAGCCTTAATCGAGCTAGGGCATGATGCCATACAGATTGACCTAGACCTGAAAACAATCGTTGAAAAGTTAAAAGACTTTTCGCCAGACGTTGTATTTAACGCACTCCATGGTAAACCGGGCGAAGATGGCTCCGTTCAAGGGTTGCTGGAACTGATGGGTATTCCTTATACCGGCAGCGGTATTCTGGCTAGCGCCCTTACTATTGATAAAATTGTTACCAAAGAGTTTCTGAAGCAAGCAGGTATTCCCACACCTGAATTCTTAAGCTGTACAGCAGCTCAGTATAAAAAAGATAAAGAAAAGATACAAAAGCAAATAATAAACAAACTCGGTTTGCCGGTGGTTATTAAAGCTCCTACCCAGGGTTCTACTATCGGAGTCTACATCGTCCGACAGGCAGGAGAAGAATTAGCTGCTGCCATAGAGAACGCGCTTAAATATGAATCACGTTTTATGGCAGAGGCTTACCTGGATGGCCCGGAAATTACCGCACCCGTAATTGGTAATGATCAACCGCAAGTACTACCTTTAATAGAAATCGTATCCCACACCGGTTTTTATGATTATGAAGCCAAATATACTCCGGGGCTAAGTGAGCATATTATTCCGCCCCGGCTACCAGAGGTTGTAATATCCCAAATTAATTCTCTTGCCAGGCAGGCTTATACTATTGCCGGTTGCCGCGGTTTTGCCAGGATAGATTTTATAGTAGCTCAAGGCCAGTACCCAAATATTATCGAAATTAATAGCGTCCCGGGAATGACCGCTACCAGCCTGGTGCCTGACGCCGCCCGGGCTGCAGGTCTTGATTTTCCAGCTCTGGTACAAAAAATTATCGATTTGGCCTTGAACCCTGAGACATTTACATTTTTCAGCTAACAGTCCTGCAAAACAGGGCTGTTTTTAATAATAAATATAAAGGGAAGAAAAGGTTTAATGGCGAAATATAATTTAAACTCAGGAGACGCAGGAGGTATTTTATAGATGCCCTTTTTTGTCAGAGCAAAGAAGATCCTGCTTGTTCTATTATTTTTGTTACTTGCTTTAGTATATTTTGCTTCCCATTTCCTGGCCGACTGGTACTGGTTTGCTGAGGTGGGATACCGCCAGGTTTTGCTTACCCGCCTGCTGGCTGATGGGGGATTGCGTCTGGGCACCATCGTTTTTTTCTTCCTTTTCTTTTACCTGAATCTTTTATTAGCCTCCAGAAATTTACACTCTACTCCTGTTGCGGTCCACGACAATTTGTCACTGCGTCAGTATCTTATCGACCGGTTTGTCAACCGCAAGCGCATGGGTATACTCTTTTTCCTGTTAAGCCTTATCGGGGCGCTTATTTTTAGCCCCCTTGCTGCAGATAAATGGCTAATAGTGCAGCAATACCTGAATGCAACCCCTTTTGGGCTGGAAGACCCCCTTTTTGGCCGGGATCTCAGCTTTTTTATCTTTACTTTGCCTTTTTATCGTTTTATCTTTAATGTGCTGTTAGCGGCTATGATAGGAGCAGCCCTGCTTGTAACTTCTCTGTACCTTTTATTTAACCCCCACGAACTCCTCTGTTTTAGGCACGGACGTTTTGCCCGGCCGCAAATTCATTTTTGCACCCTGGTAGCACTGTTCTTCCTGGTTCAAGCCTGGGGATTTCGCCTGCATGCTTTTGAGCTGGTCCATTCTCCCCAAGGCATTATTTTTGGCGCCACTTATACTGATATCCATGCCCTTTTGCCAGGGTATAACATTTTAGCCATAGCTGCTGTAGTATGTGCCCTGATCGTTTTAGTTACTGCTTTCCGCCGCAATCTCAAACTGGTAAGCGGCGGCATCATAGCTTTGCTGGGCGCTTACGTGCTGTTAATAATAATCGTACCCTTTGCGATGCAAAAATTTTTTGTAGACCCCAATGAATTTGTACGCGAAGAACCTTATCTTCGCTATAATATTGACTATACACGCCTGGCCTACGGTTTAGATAAAATTGAAGTACATGATTTCCCGGCCTCCGATACCCTTACTGCTGCCGACCTTGCAGAGGAGGCTGTTACGCTAGAAAACATTCGCCTGTGGGACTACCGGCCACTTTTAGAAACCTATAGCCAGCTCCAGGAAATACGTCCTTATTACCGTTTTAACGATATCGACA
>JAAYGJ010000250.1 GCA_012727745.1 Clostridia bacterium
CCATTAACGGCGTATCCATGCTGCACAGCGAAATACTTAAAAAAGATTTCGGCTGCCAGGTTGCCTACCTGGTCGCTCTGGGTAAAAAACCTGTAAAAGGTTACGAAGTCAAATTTAAAAGCGCTAATCTTGATGAGAAAAATATCATGATAATTGAGCTTGAGCTGGTAGAGCCTGATCCAGCCGGCCCTGCAGTTAAAGAAGCAAACTACCCTTACGAAGTTTTCACTGTTCCCGACCAAATCACGGTGATAGTAAAGGCGGTTAAGCAGGACAGTTTAGAGGAACTTCCTATTCAGGAGCCGCCGCCTGATAATTAAATTTAGTTAACCCGGAAACAAACCCCGTCGGTCAAGCTAAAAAAGTTGACCGGACGGGGTATAGTTTTTGCCAAAAAGATGCCAAGGGACAGAGAAAAAGTCACCATAAAAACGTGTTAAGGGGATAGAGAAAATGTCACCCTTTTGAGTAGAGGGTAAGAGGAAATAGAGTGAAAAAGGCAACACATATTTAGCCGGGTTGATAGTTATACAACGCCAGGGATTTCTCTGCCCGGCGGGCGGTGGTTGCAGTCCGGCGGAGAAAAGAAATCCCCGGCGTCGGCGTCTCCTCAAAGGGGAGCATATCATCCCGGTGGCCGGGGTTCTGTTTCCCTGTCTTACCTCGAAGCGGAAAGAGGTTCGCTCGTCATTCTTTCCCGGTAACGCTGCCAGTATTGTGACACCAGCCGGTCGACACCGTAATAAGATGCAGAGCTGCCGGCCACCAGCAGGATAATGGCCACTGTATAAAGCACTGGGTTGGTGCTGGCACTGCCGGCCAGCATGAAGTTGAGATTCATGAAGGCGCCGGCGAGTAGTGCGACTACCGTTAGCGCTCCGCAGATAAGGGCGATGCCGGTCGAAACCTCGCCAAATGCTACCAGTTTGGCAAACCAGGTGTAATGGCCGCCGTCCAGTAAAAAACGTATAAATGCTTCGTACCAGCCATACTTTATTGCCGGTGTCGTGCCCGGCAGAGCGCCGACGGCTTTAGCCCAGTAACCCTTTAAAGCACTTCCGCCTGCCATCCAGGCAGGGTCCGTGATTTTATGCAGACCGGCCTGCAGCCACTGCCAGCCCAGCCAGATACGTAAAATAGTCCAGAGAATGCTCAAACGTTGACTGCGCCACAAGCTAAGCATTGCACCCTTCCCCCCCACGTAGTAATTCTCGCTTTTACTATACTGCGAAAGGGAGAAAGGGGCTATCGGTTTAAGACCCTATTTTAGCCTCGGTAGTACAACCTATATCGGGGTTCAGTCGTCATCTAATTGCAGAAACCCCTTCTTAATCGCATATTTAACCAGGTCAACACGGTCATGCAGGCCCAGTTTTTGCATCAGATTGGCCCGGTGTGCCTGGACGGTCTTGACGCTGATGTACAGCCGCCGGGCGATTTCGGCATTGGTTAACCCCTCGGCCGCCAGGCTCAGGACCTCCTTTTCCCGTTCGGTGAGTTCCGGCTCTCCCCTTGCGGCCGCCCTGGCATGAGACAACCTTTCCTGCAGCCCGTCTATTAGCCGCCGCGCTATCTGGGGCGCAAGATAAGCTTCACCACTGGCCACCAGGCGGATGGCTTTTACCAGCTCTTCGACGCCGGCCCTTTTTAAGACATACCCCCTGGCCCCTGCTCCCAGGGCCCGGAAGACCAGATCCTCGTCGTCGAACATGCTCAAGATAATAACTTTAAGGCCCGGGTTTTTCTCCAAGAGTGCCCGGGTGACTTCGACACCGCTGGGGCCTTCGCCCAGCTGGAGATCCATAACTACTATCTCCGGGCTGGCTTCTTCCGCTAGGGCAAGGGCATCGTCAGCAGCGCCGGTTTCGCCTACGACTTCAATGTCCTTTTCCCGCGTCAGGAGGGCCCGCAAACCTTCCCGGACCACAACATGATCCTCTACCAGCATGACGCGGATCGCCATTACCCTTTCCCTCCGTCGCCGGTATAATAAGGCAGCCAGAAGGTTACCGTCGTTCCCCGGCCGGGCCAATCAGCTATTTCCACCCATCCTCCTGCCAGGGCCGCTCGCTGGCGCAGGTTACCTAAGCCCTGGCCGTATGAGGCTGCCCTTAAAATGCCGGTGCCGTCATCTTTAATCGATACCATAAACCCATCCACTTCCTGCTCCACCTGGATCCGGACACGGCTGGCCCGCGCATGGCGGCGGATATTGCTGAAAATTTCCGTCACCATGTGATAGAGGTGGTCACGCTGGTCGCTATCCAGGGTGCCCGGTTTTTCCCCCTGAACATGCCAGAAAATTTCCAGGCCGCTGTCCTGTAACAGGTCCGCCGCCCGCTGTTTAATAATGGCTACCGGTTCCGGCGGCAGCTCGCGGCCCAGGTGCAGGCCGGCCAGGTAACCGCGCAGATCTTCGATGACCGCCTCTGCCTGCTGCGAAAGGGCCTGCAGGCGGCCGGCCGCAGCAGACGGATTTTCCGCCAGCAGGCCCCGGGTGTACTCCAGGCCCAGGGCCAGGCCGTAAATAGCTTGTATTACCCCGTCGTGGAGATCGCGGCGGATTTTTTCCCGTTCCCGCCAGATCATCTCCCTTTCCCTGACAACCTGGTGGTATTTTTGTTCTTCGGCCTCAAAAACTTCCAGGAGGCGGAAAATAAAATAGGTCAGGAGGAGGCTGCTGGAGATACGCAACACTGGAACCGGCAGGCCCAGATACATGAGCAGGCCGGTATTGATGACGCTGGCAGGGAAAAAAGGGGCCGGCGGTACCAGCAGGCCTCCAGCCACGGCATAGAGAAATAAAACAGCAGCGGAGCCGAGGAGGTAATGACGGAGGGAACGCCGCCCGAGGGAGGCCAATTCCTCCTGCTGGTTCAAGATGGCCACGGCGCTTAGGATTGACCCCGGCAGCGCCAGTATGTAGCGGGCCATGATATCGCCCAGGAGCAGCCAGTTATTAATGGCCGGCCCCCGGCCGGGAAAAGTGAAAAAGAAGATCAAGAACCAGATGATAAAGGCCAGAACCGGCAAGGACTTCAGCCGGCGGGACCATCCCCTGGTATCTACCAGCAGGTTAAGGCCAAAGGCCAGCAAGAAAGTGTAGGAAAGGGGCAGAAGCAAGGCATGGCCGCCATTAAAAATGATCGCCCCCAGCGTTTCCCACCCCTCGGCAACAACGGCCGTAGGAATCAGGATATAACCCCATTCAACCAGGCCGTGGGCCAGCCCGAAAGCAGCCAGCCAGGGCAGGCTACGACTTAAGTGCAGCTTGCTGCCCCGCCGGGTCAGAATAAGGATGGCAAAGCCCATGAGAAAAAATGAGAGACCGTATATAAAAAAGAGCAAATTCCATTGCCAGTGTTCCCGGGTAAGAAAATGAAGAGAGGGATCCATAGCCGTTTTCCTTTTATCCGGTAAGCATGGTTAATCCTGCCACTATTATGCCACCTTTCTCCATTGGGGGCAATTCCTGGCGGCAAAAACAGGAGATTAACTCCCCGGTGACAATAGTTTTGCCAAAAGGATTGCTCCCGGCGGAACAAAAAGATAAAATAAATGTAATTTAACAAAAGAGGGTAAACACTTATGCTCGCTAAAGTAAAAAAACTACTCCTTGTGGACGGTAATAGTGTAATCCACCGGGCTTTTCATGCCTTGCCTCCGCTAAAGACCAGAGACGGGGTTCAAACTAACGCCGTTTATGGCTTTGTTACCATGATGCAGAAGGCTATGGCACCGGCGGCCCCTGATTATGTTATTGTCGCTTTTGATCATAGCAGAGTTACCTTTCGCAACCAGCTGTACGATGATTACAAAGGCACACGCCCGCAGACAGACCCGGAGCTGCGTCCTCAGTTTGCCATGGTCAAGCGCTTGCTGTCTGCTTGGGGCTGGGCTGCCTGTGAACAGGAGGGCTATGAAGCCGACGACCTGATCGGGACTTTGAGCCGCCAGGCGGCGGCGGCGGGGCTGGAGGTGTTAATTCTTACCGGCGACCGTGATGCCCTGCAACTGGTAACTGACCGGGTTAAAGTGCACCTCATGCGCCGCGGCCTTTCCCGGGTAGAGGTTTTTGACCTGGCTGCCATTCGCAAAACTTACGATCTGGAGCCCAGTCAACTTGTCGATGTCAAAGCCCTCATGGGCGACAGTTCGGACAACATTCCTGGCATACCGGGAATAGGAGAAAAGACGGCGGTCAAACTGGTACGGCAGTACGGCGATCTGGAGGGCGTCCTGGCCCATGCCGGGGAGATTAAACAGCGCAAGCTAGCGGCCAACCTGGTTGCTTATGCCGACCAGGCCCGCTTGTCCAGGCAGCTGGCAATGATTTGCTGTACAGCACCGGTTAAACTGAACCTGGACGAGTGCCGCCGGGCTGTCGATTATGAGGCGCTGTTGGCCCTGTATAAAGAACTGGAGTTTAACAGCCTGGTCAAAGATGTGTTGGAGGAAATGCAAAAGCAGGGGTCTAAAGGGGCGGCTGAAGCTGCAGCCAAAGACCTGGCCCTGCCTGAACCTGCCATCCTGGCGAGTCTTGACGAGCTGGCCGCGCTGGCCAGCAAACTGGCCGGGGAGCAGGAAGTAGCCCTGGAACTAAGTTTTAGCGATGTCAGTTACCTTACGGCAAATGTCGTCGCCGTAGGGCTGGCCTGGGAAGGGGGTGCTGCGGCCTTTGAAGCCACATCTTTACCGGCGCAAGACCTGGCTAAAAGTTTGGAGCCTTTGCTGCTGGCGGCGCCGATTTATCACGATGCCAAAGCAGTTCTGGCCTGGAGCCACAAAAACGGGGTCCAAAGCTCCGTCCCGGGCGGCGACACCATGCTGGCCGGCTATTTGCTTAACCCTACTGCCTCCCGCCATGATTTGCCGGAACTTTGCCTGGAACACCTGGATGTTGCCCTTGTAGAAGATGATTCCCCGCTGCTGACGGCAGCCAGGCGGGCTGGGGTGGCCCGGCTGTTGCATCGGGAATTGGCGGCCAAACTGCAGCTTGCCGGTATGAGCGATCTCTACCGGCGGGTAGAGCTACCTCTGACGCGTATCCTGGCTGCTATGGAAAGTTACGGTGTGGCAGTGGACCTGGAAACCCTGGAGATGATGGAGGCCGAACTGGCTGGAGGAATAGACGGCCTGACAGCCGTTATTTATGAGCTGGCCGGTGAAGAATTTAACATCAACTCACCCAAGCAGTTGGGCAACATCCTTTTCACCAAGCTCGGTTTACCGCCGATAAAACGTACCAAAACCGGCTTTTCCACTGACGTGGCGGTATTGGAAGAATTGGCCGACAAACATCCCATAGCTGCTAAACTGGTAGAATACCGGCAGTTGACCAAACTGAAGTCTACCTATGTGGATGGTTTGCAAAGCCTGGTCAACCCGGATACGGGCCGCCTCCATACTACTTTTAACCAGGCGGTTACTGCTACCGGCCGCCTCTCCAGCAGTGAGCCAAACCTGCAAAACATCCCGGTGCGCCTGGAAATGGGCCGGCGCCTGCGCCGCGCTTTTGTTCCCCACGCTCCCGGGCGTCTGCTGCTGACTGCTGACTACTCGCAGATAGAACTCCGTGTTCTGGCCCATATAGCTAACGACGAGGTAATGATTGCAGCCTTCCGCAACGGAGAAGATATTCATGCCCGCACGGCTGCCGAAGTTTTTGGTGTGCCTTTAGCGGAAGTGACAGCGGAGATGCGATACCGGGCCAAAGCGGTAAACTTTGGCATCGTCTACGGCATCAGTGACTATGGCTTGAGCCGCGACCTGGGAATAAGCCGCAGCGAGGCCCGTAATTATATTGAACGCTATTTCCAGCGTTATGCCGGAGTCAAGGCCTATATGGAAGAAATTGTTGCCCGCGCTCGTCAGGACGGCTATGTAACTACCCTGCTGGGCCGCCGCCGCTATTTACCGGACCTTTTTAGTTCCAACCATAATGTCCGCAGTTTTGGTGAGCGCACAGCGATAAATACTCCTATCCAGGGGAGTGCTGCTGATATTATCAAAATAGCGATGGTAAAAATATTTAGTATGCTGGAAGAGGCCCAATCTACGGCCCGCATGATTCTGCAGGTACATGATGAGTTAATCTTTGACGTGGCGGCGGAAGAACTGGCAACACTGGTGCCATTAATCAAAACGGGCATGGAAAATACCCTGGAACTCAAGGTTCCTCTGCAGGTGGACATAAAATACGGCCCCAACTTGTACGACCTGCATCCCTTTGCGGTAGAGGAGGCGGAAAATGCCTGAACTGCCGGAAGTGGAAACAGTTAAACGCACTCTGTCCCCCCATTTAATGGGACAAAAATTTACTGAGATAAAAATTTATCACCCGGCGGTTATTGCCTATCCTGATGCTGCCGCTTTTGTTAAAATATTGACCGGTAGACCCGTTAGGTCGTTAGACCGCCGCGGTAAGTATCTCATCTTTAACCTGGATGAAAACCTGGATGAAGCATACTGCCTGGTGGGGCACCTGCGCATGACCGGACGCCTGATTCTGGCCGGTGACGCGGTACCTCTGGCACCCCATACCCATGTGGTTTTTTCCCTGGACAACGGTGTTTACCTGCACTGGGTAGATGTACGGCGTTTTGGCCGCCTTTACCTGGCTCGGGAAGAAGAAATAATGGCAGTTACCGGGATGGCCAAGCTAGGGCCCGAACCTTTGGGAATGAGCGTTGAGGCCCTGGCAGCTATTTGCGCCGGGCGACGGCGGCCATTGAAACAGCTGTTGCTGGACCAGCATCTCCTGGCCGGTATTGGTAATATTTATGCCGACGAGATACTTTTCGAGGCCGGCCTGCACCCCGGACGGGAGGCAGGCTCTCTTAACAGGATGGAAATCGAGCGCCTGCAAAAGGCCGTGCAGCAGGTTTTACGCCAGGCTATTGCCAACCAGGGCACTACTTTTAGAGATTATGTAGATGGCAGCGGCAGGCCGGGGAAAAATCAAGAATACCTTAAGGCCTACGGCCGTACCGGCAAGCCCTGCAGCCGCTGCGGGCAGCTCCTGGAGCGGGTTATACTTGGCGGCCGCAGCACCCATTTTTGTCCTGGCTGTCAAAAATAGTATATTACTTTCGAGGGAGTTTTTTTATGATAATTATTGGTCTGACCGGCGGGATTGCCAGCGGCAAAAGTACTGTCTCCCGTATTTTACAGGAGCTGGGTGCCCAAATTATTGATACGGATCAGTTGGCCAGACAAGTGGTAGCTCCCGGCCAGCCTGCTTACCGGGAAATTGTAGCTACCTTTGGCCGCCAGATCCTGCAAGCTGACGGCAGCCTGAATCGGCGGGCCCTGGGACGCATAGTTTTTAACGATGCTGCTGCCAGGGAAAGACTAAACGCTATTATCCATCCCCGTATCCGGGAACTGGCAGCGAAACAAATCGAAGCCTGGCGCCAGAAAGATCCGGAGGCGGTCATAGTCATCGAGGCACCGCTTCTGTTGGAAGCGGGAATGGACGCGCAGGTTGACGTCATCTGGGTGGTAACGGCACCCCAGGCGTTGCGCTTGGAACGGATCAGGCGACGGGATAAGCTCTCTCGTGAGGAGGCGGAAAGCCGCCTGCGTTCCCAGAAGGCAGGAGAAGCTGAGCGCCTAAAAAGAGCTACGGTGGTGATAGACAACAGTGGCGACCTGCAGGCCACCCGGGCTGCTGTGCTGGCCGCCTGGCAGGACCTGGTTGGAGCCGAAAAAAAATGACGACGGCAGGTGCGTGATGTTCATCCTTAGACGCCAGTACCTGATATTAATCTTGCTTTTAGCACTGGTGCTTTACCTGTTGCCGCAGGCAGCGCGCCAGCTTTATCCCTTTCCCTATCAGGAAATTGTAAGGCGCTATGCCCACGAACAAAGGCTGGATCCGGCGCTGATAGCAGCGGTTGCCCGGGTAGAAAGCAAGTTTTACGTGTGGGCTGAGTCGCCTCAAGGGGCCCGGGGACTGATGCAGTTGATGCCCGATACTGCCAGGCAGGCGGCTGCAGAGTTGGGGCTGCCCTTTGAGCCGGACAGGCTTTTTGAGCCGGAATATAACCTCTGCCTGGGTAGCTGGTACTTAAGCCATCTAATCCAGGAATTTGGCGACCTTACCCCGGCCCTTGCGGCCTATAACGGTGGCCAGGGCAATGTGCAAAGCTGGCTGGATAAAGGTATCTGGGACGGTAGCAGCCATAACCTGCAACAAATTCCCTTCGCCGAAACCAGAGAATATGTTAGCCGGGTATATAAAAACTACCGTATATATAGATTGTTATATCCTGATGTAAATCAGCAGGTATTTAAGTCTTAAAGCAGAATAATAAAGGAAAAGCCTTGGTAAAATGAACATAGCTGTCGAGGAGTGGATGAAATGGGGACGGACCTTATAAGTAGCCTGGAACAGGTGCGCCAGCTCCAGATAAAACCTGGCAGGGCTTTTCATTCAGCTCAGCATGAGGAAATAGCCAATGGGGCTACTACTGATATTTATTTTATTCGTACATATGAAATTCTAAAAAAGCTGGCTAAAGTGGACGTCCCTGTGACGGCGGAAATTTTTCCCCGCCGTGGGGGAGTTATTTGCGGTGTGGAAGAAGTCATGGGGCTTCTGAAAGATAAAAAGGTTAGCGTCTGGGGTTTGCCAGAAGGCAGTACCTTTGAGGCCCGGGAAACGGTTCTGCGTATCCAGGGCCCTTACAGTGAGTTTGGTATTTTTGAGACAACCATCCTGGGAATGCTGGCCAGCGCCAGCGGTTGGGCTAACGCCGCTCGTGAAATCAAAGAGGCGGCCGGCGACCATCCCTTTTTCTCTTTTGGCGCCCGCCATGTCCACCCGGCAGTGGCGCCGGTAATGGAGCGGGCGGCTGTTGTCGGCGGTGCTGCCGGCGCCAGCTGTATTCTGGGGGCCAAGCTGGCCGGGCAAGAGCCCCAGGGGACAGTACCCCATGCCATGTTTATTATTTTAGGGGATACAGTTGAGGGTGCCCGGGCTTATCATGAACTGATGCCTGCTGACGCTAAGCGGACTATTTTGATCGATACCTTTAAAGACGAAGCGGAGGAGGCCCTGCGAGTGGCCGAAGCCTTAGGCCCGGCTCTGGCTGGAGTACGCCTGGATACCCCCGGTGAAAGGGGTGGCGTCACACCACACCTTGTTAAGGAGGTACGCCATCGCCTTGACCTGGCCGGCTATAAACACGTACAAATCTTTGTTTCCGGTGGCCTGACGCCGGAGCGTATCCCACCCCTGATTGAGGCCGGTGCCGATGCCTTCGGTGTGGGCAGCTATATATCGGCGGCAGCACCTATTGACATGACTATGGACCTTAAAGAAGTCGACGGCCGGCCGGTGGCCAAGCGGGGCCGTTTACCCGGCATTACCCCCAATCCTAAGCTGGTAAAATTAAAATAATGCTGAAAAGGGTTACGACAGTTGTGATCTCAGCGCCGGCTTAATATAGCGAATAGTTTTTGCTATTTGCCCGGGGCGGGGTAAGTTGTAAAATTAAATGCCGCACATATAAAAATAGAGACTCATGGCAAAACCTCTGATATGTTAAAGGTGAGTAAACCACAACATAAAGGAGGCCATGCCCATGAGTCAATCCCATTGTACC